>JAIFMR010000022.1 GCA_020048255.1 Rhodoferax sp.
AAGTTGACGAAGTCACCGGTTTGTCGACCCTGGTGGTGATCGACCCGAAACGCCGTGGCTCCGCCAAGGTGGTTCGTCCGCAGGTCAAGCTGATTGACGCGTCTGGTAACGAAGTCAAGATTCCGGGCACCGATCACTCGGTGACGATCGGTTTCCCGATTGGGTCTTTGGTGCAGGTGCGTGACGGCCAAGATGTGGGCCCTGGCGAGGTGCTGGCCCGTATCCCGGTCGAAGGTCAAAAGACCCGCGACATTACCGGAGGTTTGCCACGTGTGGCCGAGTTGTTCGAAGCCCGCTCTCCCAAAGACAAGGGTGTGTTGGCTGAAATGACCGGTACCATTTCCTTTGGTAAGGAAACCAAAGGCAAGATTCGCCTGCAGATCACCGATCCAGAAGGCAAGGTCTGGGAAGATCTGGTGCCCAAGGAGAAGAACATCCTGGTGCACGAAGGTCAGATCGTTAACAAGGGCGAATCCGTGGTCGACGGCCCGGCCGATCCGCAAGACATCTTGCGCCTGCTGGGTGCTGAAGAACTGGCGCGCTACATTGTTGACGAAGTGCAGGACGTGTACCGTCTGCAAGGCGTGAAGATCAATGACAAGCACATCGAAGTGATCGTGCGTCAGATGCTGCGTCGTGTGGTCGTCGAGGCTGCAGGTGACTCCACCTACATCAACGGCGAGCAGGTCGAGCGCTCTGAAATGCTCAACACCAACGACGCATTGCGTGCAGAAGGCAAGATTCCTGCGGTTTACACCAACTTGTTGCTGGGTATCACCAAAGCCTCCTTGTCCACCGACAGCTTCATCAGCGCGGCTTCCTTCCAGGAAACCACCCGCGTGTTGACCGAAGCCGCCATCATGGGCAAACGCGACGAGTTGCGTGGCCTGAAAGAAAACGTGATTGTGGGTCGCTTGATTCCTGCAGGCACCGGCATGGCCTACCACGAAGCGCGCGACGTGCGTGAAAACATGGACGATGCTGAACGCCGTGCCATCGCCGAGGCTGAAGCCGCTGAATTGGCGGGTGAAAGCGAAGCCGAGCAGAGCGAAGGAGCGGCCGCTGAATAAGCGGATTGCTCTTTAATATATAGCGCCCCACGTCCTTTTTAAAAGGGCTTGGGGCGTTTTTTATGATCAACTCGCCATGACAGAAGAACAGCGACAGCCTTTGTGGCTTCAATTGCAGGTGGTCACACAGGTGCTCGCGGCTGTCCGGCGCGGCCAGTCTGGCACGGCCGCACTGGATGCTGTGGCAGCCCTTAGCCGGCCTGGGGTTCAGGCCCTGAGCTACGAGGTATTGCGCTCTCTGGGGCGGGCGCAGGCGCTGCGCAAAGTGCTGGCACCCCGCACGCCACCGCCGCTGGTGGATGCATTGCTGTGCGCGGCCTTGGCCTTGTTGTTGCAGGACGACCATGCGTCGTATGACGCCTTCACGCTGGTCAATCAGGCGGTCGAGTGCGCCAAGAGAACTCCCGCCATCAAGCCTCAAGCGGCGTTCGTCAATGCGTGTTTACGGCGGTTTCTACGCGAACGTGTCGCGCTGCTCAGCCAAACCGACGGCGACCCAGTGGCACGCTGGAATCATCCCAGCTGGTGGGTGGAACAGCTTCAAGCTGATTGGCCCGCGCAGTGGCAGACACTGTTGGCCGCAGCCGATCAACACGCCCCCATGGTGTTACGGGTCAACGCGCGGCGCGGGACGCCTGCCCAGTACCTTGAGAAATTACGTGATGCGGGTATTGAGGCCCTGCCTGCCGGACAGTTTGGCGTGGTTTTGGCGGCACCCTGCGCGGTGGGGCGATTGCCCGGCTTTGCCGAGGGCTGGGTTTCGGTGCAAGACAGTGCGGCCCAATTGGCTGCGCCCTTGCTGTTGGCGGGCTGGCCGCACGCTGAGACGCATCGCGTGCTGGACGCCTGCGCGGCACCCGGCGGCAAGACAGCGCACCTGCTTGAGTTGTCAGATGCCCGCGTCACGGCGCTGGATGTGGACGCGGTTCGATGCAACCGCATTCATCAAACACTGGCACGCATGGGCTTGCGGGCCGAGGTGATCGCCGCTGATGCCGCACAAACCGCAACCTGGTGGAATGGGGAGCCGTTTGACGCCATTTTGCTGGATGCCCCCTGCTCGGCCTCAGGCATCGTGCGTCGCCACCCGGACATTCGCTGGCTGCGCCGAAAAACGGACATTGCCCAGTTGGCGGCCATACAGGCCCGCTTGTTAGCCAGCCTGTGGCCTTTGCTCAAACCCGGTGGGCGCTTGCTGTATTGCACATGTTCGGTTTTTCGTGCTGAGGGTGAACAACAGATTCAAGCGTTTCTTAGCCGCAACACGGAGGCAGCCCTGTTGCCCTCGCCTGGGCATTTGTTGGCAGGAATGGGCGGGCAGGGTGGTGCATCAGTTGACAATCCCTTGGGTGACCATGATGGCTTTTATTACGCATTGCTCCAAAAAACTGCTGCCTAGCTGGCTGCGGCTGTTTGCGGCCGTCATGCTGTGCCTGACCAGTGGATTGGCCTGCGCGCAGGTCTTGGCGTCCGACGGTGTGGATGCGAACAGCACGCCGCTGTTGACGGTGACGCGCGCTGACAATGCGATTTTTCTGTCCGCCAACTTTGGTTTTGAGCTCCCTGCGGTGGTTGAAGATGCCTTGCTCAAGGGGATCCCGATTTATTTTGTTGCGCAGGCAGATCTGCTGCGTGAGCGCTGGTATTGGACCAACAAAAAGGTCGCATCGGTACAGCGGCGGATGCGCTTGGCCTATCACCCGCTCACGCGACGATGGCGCCTCAATGTTGGCTCGGGTGACATGACCGAAGCAACCCAGGGACTGTCGTTGGGCCAAAATTTTGATAATCTGACCGATGTGATGTCTTCTGTGCGGCGGATTTCACGCTGGAAAGTCGCTGATGCGGCCGACGTCGACCCCAGGAGCGCGCATGTGCTGGAGTTTCGTTTTGCGCTGGACACCTCGCAACTTCCCAGACCCTTGCAGATTGGTACTGTTGGGCAGTCCGACTGGTCTGTGGTCTTGACCGCATCACAGGTGCTTGCCAAGTGAACGCACAAAAAAACTCCCGCGCTCTGCGCTGGACCATTGGCCTGGGCTTGACCGCCATGGTCGCCGTGGGCTTGGTGCTGTTGTTCTTGCTGACACAGGCCACCACCAATCGCGACTTGTACGAGCGCAACTACGCCAGCCTGTTTGTCCTGAATGTTGTGGTTGCCGGCCTGCTGCTGCTGGTGATCGCCTGGTTTGCTTTTCGTCTGGTCAAGCGATTGCGGCAGAAAAAATTTGGTAGTCGATTGC
Organism: Rhodoferax sp.; assembly: GCA_020048255.1. Taxonomy (GTDB): domain Bacteria; phylum Pseudomonadota; class Gammaproteobacteria; order Burkholderiales; family Burkholderiaceae_C; genus Rhodoferax. The sequence continues at coordinate 3,314 of JAIFMR010000022.1, forward strand.
TGGTGAAATTGGCTGCGGTGTTTGCCTTGGCCGGGTTTGCGCCAGGCGTGCTGATCTACGTGGTGTCTTACCAATTTGTTTCCCGGTCGATTGAGAGTTGGTTTGATGTCAAGGTCGAAGGCGCTTTGGATGCGGGCTTGAATTTGGGCCGTGCCACCCTGGAAGCGCTGTCAGCCGATTTGGTCAACAAAACCCGCTTGGCCTCGGCACAACTTGCCGATGTCGCCGATGTCAGCGCCGCACTGCCCCTGGAGCGCGCCCGTGACGCCATGGGGGTGGATGATCTGCTTCTTTGGGGGGGCGCGGGGCGGTTGGTGGCGGCTGCGGGTCAGTCGCGCTATCAGCTCACACCAGAGTTGCCCACGCCCGCGCAATTTCGTTCAGCGCGTGCGCAGCGCACCATCAGCTGGGTCGAAGGCCTGGAAGACAGTGTGGCTGGGGCCCCCAGCGTTGTCCGAATCAAGGTGCTGGCACTGGTCAGCAGCCCGGGTGTTGGCGCTTTGGGCGAGCCGCGCTACTTGCTGTCGGCCAAGACGTTGCCAGCCACACTGGTGGCCAATGCGCTGGCCGTGACCCAGGCCAACCGTGAATACCAGGAGCGCGCCCTGGCGCGTGATGGTCTTCGGCGCATGTACATTGGCACACTGACCTTGAGTCTGTTCATGGCAGTGTTCGGCGGCGTGTTGCTTGCGGTGGTGCTGGGTAACCAAATTGTGCGGCCCTTGCTCTTGCTGGCGGACGGCGTTCGAGAGGTGGCCGCCGGTGACCTGACGCCCAAGGCCTTCTTTCGTGGAAAAGACGAGTTGGATGGCTTGACGCGATCTTTTGCTGACATGACCCAACAACTCTCTGATGCCAGGTTGGCTGTGCAAACCAGCATGACCCAGGTAGACGCTGCCCGGGCCAATCTGCAAACCATTCTGGACAATTTGACAGCGGGAGTTTTGGTGCTCGAGGCTGACGGTGCCATTGCCTCGTCCAACCCGGGGGCAACGCGCATTCTGAAGTTGCCGCTCGCCGCTTATGAGGGCAAGCGGCTGGCCCAGATTGATGGGCTTCAGTCCTTCGGCGCTGGGGTCCAGCAGCAGTTTGAATCGTTTTTGGCACATGGTCCGCAGCGAAGCATGGACCATTGGCAGCAATCCTTTGAGTTGGGTGGTGCCAGCCCCGACGGTTTGGGGCGGCCCGCCAACGACGTCATTACCTTGATTGCGCGCGGCGCCGAGTTGCCCGGCAAGCAGCATCTACTGGTCTTTGACGACATTTCAGAAATTGTGTCAGCCCAGCGTGCCCAGGCCTGGGGTGAAGTGGCGCGCCGGCTGGCCCACGAAATCAAAAACCCGCTGACACCCATTCAGCTCTCGGCCGAGCGGCTGGAGATGAAGCTGACTGGCAAAGTGGCCGCGCCCGAGCAAGCGCTACTGACCAAATCCGTCAAAACCATCGTTGACCAGGTGGATGCCATGAAACGCCTGGTCAACGAGTTTCGCGACTACGCCCGTTTGCCAGCGGCCGAACTCAAGCCGGTGGACTTGAACGCCTTGGTGTTGGATGTGTTGAATCTGTATGCCAACGACAACGCGCAAGCGCGGGTGGTTTGCGAACTGGATTCCGCTTGCCCCAGCGTACTGGGCGACCCCCAGCAGTTGCGCCAGGTGTTGCATAACCTGTTGCAAAACGCGCAAGACGCCACAGTCAGCGCAGAGCGTGCGGACGATATGCATCCAGTGGTGCTCAAGACCCAGTGGTTGGTAGCCTCGCAACGGGTTCGCCTGAGTGTGCTGGACTGCGGTACCGGGTTTCCAGATCACATTCTCAAACGCGCATTTGAGCCCTATGTCACAACCAAAGACAAAGGCACCGGGCTGGGGCTGGCCGTCGTCAAGAAAATTGCAGACGAACACGGCACCCGCGTTGAAATCACCAATCGCCTTGTCGATGGGCAGTTGGTGGGCGCGCAAGTGTCGTTATCATTCGGCGTGGACAGCGTAGCGGCAGCCCCGGCAGCTTAACCGCCACAACGCAGACAACTCCCAAGGGACGCAGCACAATATGGCAAACATTTTGGTGGTAGATGACGAACTGGGTATTCGTGATCTGTTATGTGAAATTCTCAACGACGAAGGCCATACGGTGGAGGTCGCTGAAAACGCGGCGCAAGCGCGTGCTGCCCGTGTGCGTGAGCGCCCCGACCTGGTGTTGCTCGACATCTGGATGCCCGACACCGATGGGGTGACGCTGCTCAAAGAATGGTCGGCCACCGGCGCCCTGACCATGCCCGTCATCATGATGAGTGGTCATGCCACCATAGACACTGCGGTCGAGGCGACCCGTATCGGTGCGCTTGCTTTTCTGGAAAAGCCCATCACCTTGCAAAAATTGCTCAAAGCCGTAGAACAGGGTTTAGCCCGTGGGTCCTTGCGCAAGCTCACAGCGCCGCCTGCGAGTTTGGCGATGCAACGCGTCGATGTTTTGGCGCAGGTCAGCCTGTCTCAGGGCATTTCCACGGAAGCGTTGGCCGATACCGGCCCCCAGGTGAATCAAACCTTCATGCTGGATAAACCCCTGCGCGAAGGTCGGGATGAATATGAAAAGGCTTACTTTGAATTTCATCTGGCCAAAGAAAATGGCTCCATGACACGTGTGGCAGAAAAGACCGGGCTGGAGCGTACCCACCTGTATCGCAAGCTCAAACAGCTCGGGGTTGATTTGTCGCGTGGCAAACGGGGTTAAAAGCCCATCAAGTTTCACCATGATGAAATATTTATTAGCGTCTTTGGCGCTGCTTTTGGCCGGATGTGGCCTGGTTACATCGCAGTCGGTTTACGAAGGTTTTCGGACCCAGCAAAGCGTCAAGGATGCTGGTTCTCAACCCAAGGCAGAGCAGATGGAGTCCTACGACGCTTACGAGAAAGAGCGGCAAAAGGCGAAATCTCAGCAGTAAACAGCCCCGCTTCAGCAAACGCCGGCTCTGATTTTTGCGGTTGGTGCGCTGTTGCAAAGGCACTGGTAAAAATTGGGGAAAGTCGGTGTTATACTTTTCGGCTCAGGCCCGGTAGCTCAGTCGGTAGAGCAGAGGATTGAAAATCCTTGTGTCGGTGGTTCGATTCCGCCCCAGGCCACCAAGTAAACAAAGGAAACCCTGCTATTCAAAAGATAGTTGGGTTTTTC
>JAIFMR010000182.1 GCA_020048255.1 Rhodoferax sp.
TCAACGAGTACCCGCTGGGACGATTGTGGCGCGATGCGAAGTTATATGAGATTGGTGCCGGGACATCGGAGATTCGCCGGATGTTGATTGGGCGAGAGTTGTTCGCGGAGACCTGTTGATGATTGGAAATTCGTTGACATTGACAGCGCCATGCAATCCCCACACTTGAAACACTGAATCGAAAGAAGTCCCATGAACCGCGAACCCGTACCCGTCAACCCGCTGCTGCATGTCTGGAGCACCCCTTATGGCTTGCCGCCATTTGCAGACGTTAAAGCGGAACATTTTCTACCCGCGTTTGAAGTTGCGCTGGCAGTTCATCTGCAGGAGCTCGAGACCATCGCCGCATGTGTTGAGTTGGCGAATTTTGAAAACACTTTGCTGGCGTTTGATGAAAGTGGGCGTTTGCGCAGCCAGATTGAGCTGCTGTTCAACAATCTGACCTCCAGCGAAACATCACCGGAGTTGCAGGCCGTCGAGCGAGCGTTGGCGCCGCGTCTGGCGGCACATGAGAACGCCATTTACATGAACGCGGCGCTGTTCTCACGCATAGATACAATCAGGTTGGTAGAGCGGGTGCATCTGGATTTTGTGCGCGCAGGCGCACAACTGCCGCAGGCCTCACGCGCCCACTATGCGCAAGTAACCGAAGAGCTTGCCAGCCTGTATGCGGCATTTGGTCAGAACGTACTGGCCGATGAGTCCAGCTTTGTCATGGAACTCAAAGGGGAGTCCGACCTCGCGGGTTTGCCAGGCTTTTTGCGGGCCTCGGCCGCGGCAGCAGCGCAGCAACGGGGCCTGTCTGACGGCAGTTTTGCGTTGACGCTGTCACCCTCCATGGCGGAGCCATTTTTGACTTTCTCCAGTCGCCGTGATTTGCGCGAAACCCTCTGGCGTGCGCGGGTGTCTCGCGGCGCCCACGCGGGTGCACACGACAACCGTCCGATTGCTGCACGCATCATGGTCTTGCGCCAGGAGCAGGCGGCCCTGCACGGCTACGCCAGCTATGCAGACTACGAACTGGTGGATCGGATGGCAGAAAACACCCACGCGGTGGTCGATTTGCTCACCAAAGCTTGGGAGCCCGCCAAAGCCAAGGCAGAGCAGGACCGTCTTGAGCTGGTCGCCATGGCCAGGCAATTGGGCGAACCTGTGGCACTGGAAGCCTGGGATTGGCGCTATTTGGCAGAAAAAGTGCGCCAGAAAAAGTACGATCTGAACGACGCGGAGGTCAAGCCTTACTTCGCATTGGACAACATGGTTCAGGCTATGTTTGACTGTGCTCAGCGCCTGTTTGGCATCACGTTTGTCGAACAAATGGGTCACACGCTTTACCACCCGGACGCCCGTTTGTGGGAGGTGCGGGGTCGAGAGGGTGCCTTGATCGGCATCTTCATCGGGGACAACTTCGCCCGCGCTTCCAAACGCAGCGGCGCATGGATGAGCGTGTTTCGCAGTCAGTCCGGTCACAACGGCGGTACGTTGCCTATCGTTATCAATAACAATAACTTTGCCAAAGCCAGCCCCACCTTGCTCAGTTTTGACGATGTGCGCACGCTGTTCCACGAGTTTGGTCACGGTTTGCACGGCCTGTTGTCGCAGGCGCGCTACGAGCGGCTGGCGGGCACCAGTGTGCTGCGGGATTATGTGGAACTGCCGTCCCAGATTTTTGAAAACTGGGCCGAGCAAGAAGAGGTGTTGCTGAAGCACGCACGTCACTGTGAAACCGGGGAGGTGATCCCGGCAGCTGTGCTGGCCAAACTGAAGTCGGCCAAATTGTTCAACCAGGCGTGGTTTACTGTGCAGTACGTTGGGCCTGCTTTGATCGACATGGCACTGCACGCGCTCCCCAATGGCACCTCGGTCGATCTGGATGCCTTTGAAGCGCAGCAGCGGGCTCGCATCGGCGTGCCGGATGACATTGGTTTGCGCCACCACTTGTCGCATTTCCAGCATTTGTTCACGGGGCCAGGCTATGCGGCGGGTTACTACGTCTACATGTGGGCCGAAGTGCTGGAAGCCGATGGATTCGAAGCATTTGAAGAAGCTGGCAACGTCTTTGACACGGCGACCGCCGAGCGATTGCTAAGCCACGTCTACAGTGCTGGCAATACGGTGGAACCCGCCGCCGGCTTTCGCGCGTTCCGCGGGCGCGACCCCCGCGTGGAGCCCATGCTGCGCAAGCGCGGTTTGATGTAAGAAGTGCCTCTGGCTGACATGGCAATAAAGGAGTTCTGAAATCAGCCAGCAAGATCACCCAGGCAAAATGGCCTTCAACCCAAAAAAGCGCAATCCATAGGAAGCCCCAGCCATGACATCACTCCAACACTTGCTCGACAACAACCGTGTGTGGGCTGACCGCATGGAGCAACAACGCCCCGGGTTCTTCAGCCAGTTAGCGCACCAGCAGACGCCCAAATACCTTTGGATTGGTTGTTCTGACAGCCGGGTTCCAGCCAATGAGATCACCGGGCTGGACCCGGGCGAGGTCTTTGTGCACCGCAATATTGCCAATGTGGTGGTGCATTCCGACCTGAACGCGCTGTCCGTGATTCAGTTTGCAGTGGACCACCTGAAAGTCGAACACATCATGGTGGTGGGTCACTACGGCTGCGGCGGTGTCCTGGCAGCGCTGCGCGGCACCCGCGTCGGGCTGGCAGACAACTGGCTGCGCCATGTGCATGATGTGAAGTTGCGGCACCGCCGTCGGCTGGATCACTTGAGCCTGGCTGATCAAGAGGACACCTTGTGCGAGATGAATGTGATTGAGCAAGTCGGCAACGTGGCCCTGTCCAACGTGATGCAAGACGCCTGGAGCCGTGGCCAGAAAGTCACCGTACATGGCTGGTGTTATGGCTTGAAAGATGGCTTGGTGAATGATCTGGGTGTCAGCATGCAGGGAAGTCATGAAGTTGTCAATGTTTTCAGAAATGCACTCAAACGCTATCCGCGCGGCACATAGAGGTCCTGAGTCCAGGTGGCTTGGTGGCCCCTTGGCCCTACCGAGATCCTTCCTGGCTAGAAAGTAAACACATGTTTCCCACCCGACTTGACTCAACGGTCGCCTACGACATTGCCAAGGCCATGATGGATGGCTTCAACCGGCATTACCAGTTGTTTCGGACGGAGTCCGCCCGTGCCAAGCATCGTTTTGAAACGGCAGACTGGGCCGGCCAGCAGCGTGCCCAGCGTGAGCGCATTGAGTTTTATGACTTGCGGGTGCGTGAATGCTCGAATCGACTCGAACGTGAATTCAAGGCCGGCGAGCAGCCCATGGACATCTGGCAACAGGTCAAGCTGCATTACATTGGGCTGCTGGTGGACCACCATCAGCCAGAACTGGCCGAGACTTTTTTTAACTCTGTCACCACCAAGATATTGCATCGCAGCTATTTTCAGAACGATTTCATCTTTGTGCGGCCCGCGGTAAGCACCGAATACATCGAAAACAGTGAGGCTGAGTCACGTCCTACTTACCGCGCCTACTACCCGGCCGCCAGCGGCATGCAGGATGTGCTGGTTCAGATGATCAGGGACTTCGACCTGCACCGCGAGTTTGAAGACTTGCCGCGCGATGCGGCGTTGATCATGGGAGTGATCCAGCCCTTGCTGGGCTCGGTCAAGCTGCATGCCAACTTTCAATTCCAGGTGCTTTCCAGCCTGTTTTATCGCAACAAGGGTGCTTACTTGGTGGGCAAGCTGATCAACGGTTTCCATGAGGTGCCGTTTGCCCTGCCCATCTTGTACACCCGGGAGGAAACCCGTCTGGCCATCGATGCGGTGCTGCATGGTGAAGACGATCTGCACGTGTTGTTCAGTTTTGCCCGGGCGTATTTCATGGTCGACATGGAGATTCCCAGCGCCTATGTGCAGTTCTTGCGCAGCATGATGCCACGCAAGCCACGCAACGAGCTTTACAACGCGCTGGGGCTGGCCAAGCAGGGCAAGACCTTGTTTTACCGCGACTTCTTGTACCACCTGCGCCATTCCACCGACAAGTTTCGCATTGCACCAGGCATCAAAGGCATGGTCATGCTGGTGTTTGATCTGCCGAGTTTCCCCTATGTGTTCAAGGTCATCAAGGACTTTTATCCGCCGCCCAAGGAGACCAGCCGCGAGCAGATCAAGGGCAAGTACTTGCTGGTCAAGCAGCACGATCGGGTGGGGCGCATGGCCGACACGCTGGAGTACAGCGAGGTGGCGTTTCCCCGGATGCGTTTTGAAGACGAGCTGATTGCAGAGATTGAGAAATTTGCCCCCAGTCAATTGGAGATCAGTGACCGCGATGGCGACGGCCAGATGGAGGTCATCCTCAAGCATTGCTATATTGAGCGGCGCATGATCCCGCTCAACATTTACCTGCAAGACGCCTTTGATGCAGGAGGTGCCGACCCTGCCAACACCAGCGTGCCGGCAGTGCGCGCCCGTGAGCAACTGGAGCGCGGCGTGGTGGAGTACGGCAACGCCCTCAAAGACCTGATCGCAGCCAACATTTTTCCCGGCGACATGTTGTGGAAAAACTTTGGTATCACGCGCCACGGCAAGGTGGTGTTTTACGACTACGACGAGATCGAATACATCACCGACTGCATCTTTCGCAAGGTGCCCACACCGCGCTGCGAAGAGGACGAGATGTCTGGCGAGGTCTGGTACACCGTCGGCCCCAAGGACGTGTTTCCCGAAACCTTCGGGCCATTTTTGCTGGGCAACCCGATGGTCCGGGACATTTTCATGAAACACCACGCCAACTTGCTCGAGGCCTCGTTCTGGCAAAAAAACAAGGACCGAATTTTGGCCGGGCACATGTTTGATGTGTTTCCGTATGACCAAAGCAAACGCTTTCACCAAGCGCGCAAAGACTCGGAGTTGCCGGACTCGATTTGAAACAGGCTGCGGTTGGCAGGCGGGGTTGTTGTGGCAAGTGATATTGACGTTAACGTAAACGTCAACTCTTACAATCCGGGCTTCCAGTCATTTTCAGGAGCCTTTATGTCAGAGCAGATCGTGATCGTGAGTGCCGCCCGTACACCCATGGGGAGTTTTCAGGGTGATTTCTCCACCTTGGCCGCGCATGACTTGGGCGGTGCTGCCATCCAGGCCGCGGTAGCGCGCGCCGGCATTTCCCCCAATGTGGTTGACGAAGTGTTGTTTGGCAATTGCCTGATGGCCGGCCAGGGCCAGGCTCCGGCGCGCCAGGCGGCTTTTAAAGGTGGCTTGCCGATCAGCGCGGGGGCGGTGACCCTGTCCAAAATGTGTGGCTCGGGCATGCGCGCGGCGATGTTTGGTCACGACATGTTGCTGGCCGGCAGTGTGGATGTGATTGTTGCCGGTGGCATGGAAAGCATGACCAACGCGCCGTATTTGCTTCCCAAGGCGCGCGGTGGTTACCGCATCGGCCACGACCGTATTTTTGACCACATGATGCTCGATGGGCTCGAAGACGCGTACGAGCCGGGCCGTTCCATGGGCACCTTTGGCGAAGACTGCGCGGCCAAATACAGCTTCACGCGGGAGCAGCAAGACCACTTCGCCACCACCAGCGTGACCCGCGCCCAGGCCGCTACCGCTTCGGGTGCCTTTGCTGCAGAAATCACTCCGGTAACAGTCAAGGGGCGTGCCGGTGACAAGGTCATCAGCATCGACGAAGGTCCGGGCAAGGTCAAGCTCGACAAGATCACCTCGCTCAAACCCGCGTTTAAAAAAGACGGCACCATCACCGCTGCCAGCAGCTCCAGCATCAACGACGGCGCCGCCGCAGTGGTGATGATGCGTGCATCCACTGCCGCCAAACTCGGCTGCAAGCCGCTGGCGCGCTTGGTGGCGCACGCGGTGCACGCGCAAGAGCCCAACTGGTTTGCCACCGCCCCAGTGGGTTCGGTGCGCAAAGCGCTGGACAAAGCCGGTTGGAGCGTAGGCGATGTGGATTTGTGGGAAGTCAATGAGGCGTTTGCCGTGGTGCCAATGGCCCTGATGCATGACCTGAACCTGAGCCACACAATAGTCAACGTCAACGGTGGTGCCTGTGCGCTGGGGCATCCGATTGGTGCGTCGGGTGCGCGCATCATGGTCACCCTGATGTACGCCCTGCAAGCCCGGGGGCTGAAGAAAGGGGTTGCCACCTTGTGTATTGGCGGCGGTGAAGGAACGGCTGTGGCGATTGAAATGCTGTAATTTCAAATAGGTGAACTCATGTTGTTGACCCAGGATCAGGAAATGGTGCGTGATGCGGTTCGCGCTTTTGCGCAGGCCGAGCTGTGGCCCAACGCTGCGCAGTGGGACAAGGAGCACACTTTCCCCAAAGAGGTTCACAAAGGCTTGGCGGCGCTGGGCGCCTATGGCATTTGTGTGCCGGAAGAGCAGGGTGGCGCCGGGTTGGACTACCTGACACTGGCCCTGGTTTTAGAGGAAATTGCCGCGGGTGATGGCGGCACAAGCACGGTGATTTCGGTCACCAACTGCCCGGTGAACGCCATTTTGATGAAGTTCGGCAACGCGGCGCAGAAAAAGCAGTGGCTCGAGCCACTGGCGCAGGGCCAGATGCTGGGCGCGTTTTGCCTGACCGAGCCCCATGTGGGCTCGGATGCGTCCAGCTTGCGCACCACGGCGGTCAAAGACGGCGACTCTTACGTCATCAATGGTGTCAAGCAGTTCATCACCAGTGGCAAAAACGGCGACGTGGCCATTGTCATCGCCGTGACCGACAAGGGCGCTGGCAAAAAAGGCATGAGTGCTTTTTTGGTACCCACCAACGCGCCGGGGTATGGGGTGGCGCGGCTGGAGGACAAGCTGGGCCAGCACAGCAGTGACACGGCACAGATCAACTTTGACAATTGCCGTATTCCCGTTGAGAACCTGATCGGTAAGGAAGGCGAAGGCTATGGCATTGCGCTGGGCGGTCTGGA
>JAIFMR010000031.1 GCA_020048255.1 Rhodoferax sp.
TCTTGTGCTTGTCGCTCCAAACCGCGCTGCTGCTCGCGGCATTCAGTCAATTTGCGCTCGGCGGTGATCACCTGGTCATCGAGCTGTGCATGGCGCTCCTGGGTGTCCGCCAGTTGCATGTCGAGCTCTTCAAAACGCGACTCAGCGGTAACACGACGCTCTTGCAGATCCTCCAACTGGGCATCCACCTCGGCCAGATCACCGGCAATTTGAGCGCTGCGGTTGCGTGCCTGTTCTGCGGCTTGAGTCAAGCGCAGCGTTTCAACCTGAAGCGCATGGGCGCGCGCCTGGGTTTCAGTGGCTTCACGTCGCGCCACCAACAGCCGCTGCGCCACGTCGGCATAGGCCGCTTCGCAGCGCACCAGTGCCGCACGCGACTCCTCAGAAATCAGCACCTGCGCACGCAGCTGCTTTTCCAGGTTTTCAATTTCCTGGGCTCGTGCCAGCAAGCCGGCTTGCTCGGAGTCCGGTGCGTAAAAACTGACGCTGTAGCGCCCCACGGCGTGGCCCGATTTGACGTAAATGAGTTGTCCGGCCTGCAGTGTGTCGCGTTGGGCCAGAGCGACTTCCAGGCTCGGGGCAGTAAAACACCCTTGCAACCAGTCGTCCAACACGGCTTTTTGACCCGCCTCATGCACCCGCAGCAAGTCTGCCAAACGCGGCAACGCCGAGGTGGCTTGGTCCGTGCCACTGACCGGTGGACTGAAAAAGGCCAGCTTGGCAGGCGGTGCGTCCTGCGCAAAGGCACGCACCAGGTCCAGGCGGCTGACCTCCAGGGCACCCAGGCGCTCACGCAGGGCACCCTCCAGGGCGTTTTCCCAGCCCTGCTCGATGTGCAAACGGCTCCAGAGCCCCTGCATCTGATCGAGGCCCTGCTTTTGCAGCCAAGGTTGCAACTTGCCGTCGGTCTTGACACGCTCTTGCAGGGCTTTGAGGGCTTCCAGGCGGGCCGACAAGTCCGCCAGACGGGCTGACTCTGCATTGACCACCTGCTGCTGCTGGCGGCGGTTGTCGTCCAGCTCCGGGACACTGTTTTGCAGCTCGGCCAGGCGTGCCTGCGCCAGTTCTGCGGCCTCCTGGGCCTGATCTTGCTGGAGATGTTGGCTGGCCAGCCGGGCTTCGTCAGGTGCGGTCAACCCCTGGCGGTCTTGCTGCAAGCGTTCGCGGCGCGTGTCGAGTTGCCGAGATTGTTCGTCCAGGCTGCGTTGTTCCGCCGCCAGCACACCGATCTGCTGCTGCACCTGTGCCACGCTGGCGCGCTGCTCGTTGGCGGTGCGTTGGGCCAGACGCAAAGCCTCTTCAAGTTCAGGCAACTGCTGAGCCTGGTCTTCAACCTGTGCCGACAGCAACTCGGTTTTTTCCTCGCCCAGCAATTCCAGCTCTGACAGGTTTTCCAGCTCAACGTGCGCATCCCGGCTGCGGGTGGCCCACTGCGCACCCTGCTCCCTCAAGGTCACCAGGCGCTGCTCGACACGCTGCCGGCCTTCCACCACAAACCGGATTTCAGCCTCCAGGCGACCGACTTCGGTGCTGGCTTCGTACAGCAAGCCCTGTGCCTGGTTGACCTGGTCCCCGGCTGCGTAATGCGCTTGGCGCACCGTTTCAAGCTCGGCCTCGATGTGGCGCAGGTCAGCCATGCGAGCTTCCAAGGCGTTGACCGCGCCTTGTGCCTCAGACTTGACCTTGGTTTGATCGGCTTCGGACTCGGTGCGCTTCAAAAACCAGAGCTGATGCTGCTTGAGTGATGCGGCAGCTGACAAGGTGTTGTATTTGAGCGCGACTTCAGCCTGCTTTTCGAGCTTGTCGAGATTGGCATTGAGCTCGCGGAGAATGTCCTCGACACGGGTCAAATTCTCACGCGTGTCACTGAGGCGATTTTCGGTTTCGCGGCGACGCTCCTTGTACTTGGAGACGCCAGCAGCTTCCTCCAGGAACAGGCGCAGCTCCTCAGGTCGGCTCTCTATGATGCGGCTGATGGTGCCCTGGCCAATGATGGCGTAGGCGCGCGGGCCCAGGCCCGTCCCCAAAAACACGTCTTGCACGTCGCGGCGGCGCACTGGTTGGTTGTTGATGTAGTAACTGCTGGTGCCATCACGCGTGAGCACCCGCTTGACAGCAATCTCGCCAAACTGGCTCCATTGGCCCCCGGCTCGGTGGTCATCGTTGTCAAACACCAATTCGACGCTGGCTCGGCTGGCGGGCTTGCGCACGGTGGTGCCGTTAAAAATGACGTCCTGCATCGACTCACCACGCAGTTCAGACGCTTTGGACTCGCCCAGCACCCAGCGCACGGCATCCATGATGTTGGACTTGCCGCAGCCGTTCGGGCCCACCACCCCGACCAATTGGCCGGGTAGCAAAAAATTGGTGGGCTCGGCAAACGACTTGAAACCGGATAACTTGATTGAATTGAGGCGCACAGGAGTCGGTGAGGCTTTGAGGAGCAGGCAATAGGCTGTGGCCGGACGGGTCAGTCCGGGGCAGCGCGACAGGGCCTCATGATACCTTGCCCACCCGTGGCAGGCGGTCTTGACGCCTAGCGTGGCGCGGGAGTGCGGGTCACCAAGTAGACACCAGGAAAAATCAAAGCAGCGCCCATCAGGTGGTGCCAACCCAAGGGCTCGCCCAGCGTTCCCCAGGCGGCTAGAGCGGCGTACAGCGGCGTCAGATACAGTGTGACGGCCACCCGACTGGCCCCAATCACTTTTTGCGACCACCCGTACAGCCAATAGGCGCCGATTCCAGGCACCATGGCCGCAGTGATCACCAGCAGGCTGGCTCGGCTTGTCCAGACTGGTGTTTCGGGCGAGAAAAACTCAACCACGGCAAAGGGCAGCAGCATTGCCACACCCCCCGCACAAATCAGCGCTAAACGTGCCGTGGCGCCCAGCGGACTCGGCCACTTTTTTTGCAACAGGGCGTACGCTGCCCAAGACACCATGGCGGCCAGAATCCAGCCATCCCCAGCCACCCACCGCACAGTCTCCAGCGCCATCCAATGGCCTTTGACGATCACATGCATGACACCCGCCAGCGCCACAACCACGCCCACAGCCTGCCTCAGAACAAAACGCTCACCCAGCCAGATAACGGCGCCGATGGCAATCAAAACGGGGGAAGCAGCGTAAATCAAAGCGATGTTCATGGTCGACGTCGTTCGCGCGCCCAGGTAAACCCAGGCACCACAAATGAACATACCCAAAGTACCCAGCACCAGGTACTGGTACCAGACCGTCCGAATATGGTGGCGTTGCCGCCAGAGTTCAGATCGTGCCAAAAAGGCCAGCAATGCACCGGCAATAGACCAGCGCCCGAACGCCAGGGTGTAGGGCTCAACCACGCCAGGCGCACTGCGCGCCACGATGTAGTTGGCTGCCCACAGGGCCGGAATCACCCATAGCAGTGCCGCCGCCAGCCGCTCGTCAGAGTTTGCGGTGGGCATGCTCAAACCGCCCGGGCGATGGCCATCACTTGATCAGCCGGCAAGGCTTTCAGGCGGTGGTCGCTCCAGACACGTCGCCAGTGGCGAGCACCCGGAAGCCCATGACGCAGACCCAGCATGTGCCGGGCAATCGAGTACCAGGGGGTTTGGTTTTGAGCAGCCTCGCGCATCATGAAATGAACCATTTGCAATTCAATGGTCTCGCGCGTGACTGTCTCTGCCACAGATTCCGCATTGTCCGAGGAAGAAAGCCTTGAAGAAAAGAACGCCTGATCCCATTCACTTAGCCACCAGGGGTTGTGGTACGCCTCACGGCCCAGCATAACGCCATCGACATGCTCCAAGTGCTCGTTCACCTGCTCGGTCGTTGTGATACCGCCATTGATCACAATCACCAGTTCTGGGAAATCTTTTTTGAGTCGGTACGCCCAGTCGTAGCGCAGCGGTGGAATTTCCCGATTGTCCTTGGGGCTCAAACCCTTTAACCACGCATTACGGGCATGAACGATAAAGGTCGGGCAACCCGCTTGGCTGACCGCGCCCACAAAATCGCGCACAAAGCTATAACTCTCGCTTTGGTCAATGCCGATGCGGTGTTTGACCGTGACCGGCACGCTCACCACGTCCACCATGGCCTTGACACAGTCAGCCACCAACTGCGGTTCGTTCATCAGGCAGGCACCAAACGCACCGCGCTGCACACGTTCGCTGGGACAACCACAGTTCAAATTGATTTCTGCATAACCCCATTGGGCACCGAGCCTGGCGCAGTGGGCCAGATCAGCCGGGTCGCTCCCGCCCAATTGCAAGGCGACAGGTTGTTCTTCGGGGTTGAAGCGCAGATGACGTCCTACATCACCGTGAATCAACGCGCCGGTGGTCACCATTTCGGTATAGAGCAGGGCTTGATGGGTTAGCAGCCGGTGAAAATAACGGCAGTGGCGATCTGACCAATCGAGCATGGGCGCCACGCACAGGCGCCAACGGTCGGAGCCGAATGAGGGAGATAAAGACATGGGCAGAATTATGCCCAGCAGCAAAGGTCAAGGAATCCTGACCGAATCAAAGCTCAAGGCACAGTGCACCAGGGCGCACCATTGTTTGCGTAAGCCATCCACAGCGCCCAAGCAGAACTGGCAGCCAAGGCCAGGCCAGCCAATCGCACACCCCAGTCACCAGAACCATTGCCCTTGAGGCGCAGCCAAAGCCAGGGACCCAGCATCATGGAGACGCTGGTCCCGATGGCAAACAAGGCCATCACCAAAGCGCCCTCCACCGCATGGCCGGTCAAAGCGGCGACCAACAACGCCGAGTAAAGTAAGCCACAAGGCAGAAAACTCCACAAAGCGCCCAGCACCAATGGTGCACCCCGGCCCCGACCCAGGGCCAAACTGCGCGCGCCTGTCCAGATTTTTTTGCCCGCCTGTTCCAACCAGATCGGCTGCTCTGCCTTCCAGAGCAAGAGCAGGCCTAATACCATGACCGCCACATGAAAAAACGTCCAAACCGGTCGCAGGGCAGTAGACTGCACGGTTAACCAGCCCAGGCCTTGCATGGACGCAGCGGCAAGCGCGCCCAAGGCCGAGTAGCCTAAGACACGACCAACTTGAAAAGTCCACATGGCAGAGGTCTTTTGCTCCCCTGCTGCTTGGCCAATGCCAGCACATGCAGCACCGCACATCGCGATGCAATGCGGACCACCCGCCAAGCCCATGAACAAGGCCGTCAAGGCCAGAGAAGTTTGCATTCCCCGAATCTAGAGTATTTTGGAAAACTTGGCGCGTGTACGGTCAGTCTGCAGATATTTATCAAAAACCATCGCAACGGCACGCACAAAGAACCAGCCCTTGGCAGTCACCTGAATACCTGTTGCATCGAATTGCACCAACCCCTGCTCAGCCTGTGCAGCCAAAGTCTCCATTTCCTTGGAGAAATACTGCTTGAAATCAATGAGATAAGCCAACTCAATGGACTCGTAGGAAAGCTGCCCCTGGCACATCAAGGCCATGATGACCGCACGACGTACCAAATCATCACGCGACAACGCCAAACCGCGAACCACCGGGAACTGCCCTTGATCCAGAAAGTCGTAATACTCCTCCAGCGTTTTGGCATTTTGGCTGTATGTCGCGCCCACCCGACCAATAGATGACACACCGAGCCCGATCATGTCGCAATCGGGCTGTGTGCTGTAACCCTGGAAGTTCCGATGCAGACGACCCTGGCGCTTGGCAATGGCCAATGAGTCGGTAGGCAGTGCAAAATGGTCCATGCCAATATAGACATAACCCGCTGCCATAAATGCCGCCATAGAGCGTGCCAACATGGACACTTTGGCGGCGGCCGTTGGAATCTCAACCGACGAAATTCGACGCTGCGGCTTGAAACGCTCAGGCAAATGCGCATAGGCGTACAAGGCAATCCGTTCGGGCCGGAGTTCGGTGATTTGGGCCAAGGTACGGTCAAACGATTCGGGCGTTTGTTCTGGTAAACCGTAAATCAAATCAGCGTTGACCGATTCAAACCCGAGCTGCCGGGCAGCTGCCACCAACTCAAACACTTGTTCGGCCGGCTGGATACGATGCACGGCCTTCTGCACTGCAGGGTCAAAGTCTTGTACACCAAAACTCAGCCGATTGAAACCGAGTTCATGCAGGACATTCAGACGACCTGCGTCGATGGTACGAGGATCAATTTCAATGGAATATTCACCACCTGGTGTCAAGTTGAAGTTGCGGCGTAACATGCCCATCAACTCCCGCAATTCGTCGTCTGACATAAAGGTCGGTGACCCACCGCCTAGATGAAGTTGAGACACTGCTTGCCCCATCCCCATGTGACGGGTGTGCAAATCCACTTCACGACTCAGATAGCGAAGATAAGCAGCAGCACGATCATGGTGCTTGGTGATGATTTTGTTACACGCGCAGTAGTAGCACAGCGACTCGCAAAATGGAATGTGGACGTACAGAGACAAGGGCAGCACCATAGCAGCAGCGCCCGAGCGACGCTGCTCAAGGGCCTG
>JAIFMR010000114.1 GCA_020048255.1 Rhodoferax sp.
GAATTTGGAGACAAGAGGTAAATCATCATGCAAGGACCCTTGATTGAATCATTGGCTCGCCAAGGCATCAGCCGGCGAAATTTTGCCAAATATTGCGCCACACTGGCGTCCATGATGGCCTTGTCGCCCATGGCTGGCCAAGCCATGGCACAAGCGCTGGCAGCGGCCCCTTCGCCCAAACGACGACCCTCCGTGATCTGGTTACCGTTTCAGGAGTGCACAGGCTGCACCGAGGCCATTACCCGATCGCACTCGCCCACTCTGGAGAGTTTGATTTTTGAATCGATCTCGCTGGACTACCAAGAGACCCTGATGGCGGCTGCCGGTCATCAGGCCGAAGAAGCCTTGCAGCAAGCCATGAAAGACAACGCCGGCAAATACCTGCTGATTGTGGATGGCTCGATCCCCTTGGGGCTGGATGGTGCGTACTCCTGCATTGGCGGGCGCTCCAATCTGGAAACGCTCAAAGAAGTGGCCAAAGGTGCCGCAGCCATCATTGCCATGGGTTCCTGCTCGTCATTTGGCGGCTTGCCCAAAGCCAACCCGAACCCAACCGGTGCGGTGGCCGTGCGCGACATCATCAAAGACAAACCCATCATCAATATCCCGGGTTGCCCGCCGATTCCGGTGGTGATGACTGGAGTGCTGGCGCACTTCCTGACCTTTGGCACCTTGCCTGAGCTTGACAGCCAGGGACGACCCAAATCCTTTTACGGTGAAACCATTCACGACCGTTGTTACCGTCGGCCGTTTTACGACCAGGGCAAGTTTGCCAAGACCTTTGATGACGAGGGCGCGCGAAACGGCTGGTGCCTGTTTGAGCTGGGCTGCAAAGGCCCGGTCACATACAACTCGTGCGCCACCACCAAGTGGAATGCGGGCACCTCGTGGCCGGTCGAGTCGGGCCACGGTTGCCTGGGCTGCTCAGAGCCCGATTTTTGGGACGCAGGCAGTTTTTACAGCGCCTTGTCGGCACCAGCCAATCCCATGCAAAAAGTAGGTGTGGCTGCCGGTGTAGGTCTGGCTGCCGGGGTAGCTGCCACGCTGCTCAATCGCTCCAAAAAAGGCGCGGCCAAAGCTGCGCATGAAACCACCACGTTGGCCGACCTGGAGAAACAACCATGAACGACATGCAATTTTTGACCTGGGTGCGCGGCACTGGGCTGAATCTGGCCATTGGCATTTTTGTCATTGGCGTGTTGTGGCGACTGCTGGAGGTGTATGGCCTGGGCCGCAAACCTGACTTGTCGGCGCCCCGCGATCTCGCCGGTGCCTCGGGCTTGCACACCGTATTTCGGCGCACCTTTCCGGCCGAGGGCATGCTGAAAAAAGCGCCCATTACTTACATTGGTGGGGGTATCTTTCATGTGGGGCTGGCGATTGTGGTGTTTTTCTTTGCCCCGCACATCCAGCTCTTTGAGAGTCTGTTGGGACTTTCGTGGCCCGGGCTACCCTCGCAATTTATCGATATGGTGACCATCGTCACGTTGGCGGCCTTGCTGGTCGTGCTGGTGGACCGCGTCAAGAACCCGATCAAGCGTTATTTGTCCACCTTTGAAGACTGGTTTACCTGGGTTCTGACGTTTTTGCCATTGCTCACTGGCTGGCTGGCGGTGCGGCATTTGCTGCTGCCCTACACCACCATGCTGGCGCTGCACATCCTCACCGTTGAGTTGCTGCTGGTGTTTCTGCCATTTACCAAACTGTTTCATTCGTTTACCGTGTTTGGATCACGCTGGTTCAACGGTACGGTCAATGGTCATAAAGGAGTAGCGGTATGAGCGCCACACTAGAAAAGGGCATACGCGTCCTCAAAGAGGTCATCGACGCGCCCATTGCCAGCTATTTCAGCAGCTGCATCCATTGCGGTCTGTGCGCTGAAGCTTGCCTGTTTTATACCGAAACCGGTGACCCGAAATACACGCCAATTCACAAGTTGGAGCCATTGCGCCGTGTTTATGAACAAGAGTACACCTTGCTGGGTCGGGCCAAAAAAGTGCTCGGTCTGTCCAAACCCGTGACCGATGCCGAACTGGGCGAGTGGAAGGAACTGGTCTATAACTCGTGCACCCTGTGTGGACGCTGCTCTGCAGTGTGTCCGGCCGGCAACGACATCGTCTACATGGTGCGTAAACTGCGTGAAGGCATGTCGGCCTCGGGCAACGCGCCGGAGGGCATCATCGGCGCCGTCAATCGCACCGTGACGATCGGCAGCCCGATGGGTGTCAAACTGCCTGCGGTCAAGGCGCAGATGAAGCACGTCGAAAAAGACTTTGGCATTCCGATCCCGATGGATGTGGAGGGCACCGACTACCTGGTGATGCTCTCCAGCATGGAGATCATGAACTTCCCCGAGTACCTCGGGGCGATTGCCAAGATCATGAAACATGCAGGCAAGACCTGGACACTGAGCTCCGAGGCCTTCGAGGCTACCAATGCCGGCATGCAGATTGGCAACTCCGATTTGGCAAGGCTGATTGTCAAACGCATTGTCGATGGTGCCGAAAAGCTCAAGGCCAAAACCGTGATCAGCCCGGAGTGTGGCCACGCTTATACCGCGCTGCGCTGGGAGGGTGCCAACCTGATTGGCCGGCCCTTTACCTTCAAGGTACAGCACATTGTGGAAGTGCTGGGTGATCTGCAAGCGCAGGGTCTGCTCAAGACCGAAGGTATGGAGAAAGACCGCCTGACCTTCCACGATCCGTGCCAGTTGGCACGCCGTGGCGGGGTGCTTGAGCCGCAGCGCCGGCTGATGAATCTGGTGGCCAAAGAGTTTGTCGAAATGCCCGATGCAGGCTACATGAACTGGTGCTGCGGTGGCGGTGGCGGGGCGTCGGCCATTGAAGAGGGTGAACCCCTGCGCATGCAGGCGTTCAAGGTCAAGAAGATGCAATTTGAAGCTGTCAAGCCCGACCGGGTGGTGACCGCCTGCGCCAACTGCCGCATCGTGCTTGAAGAAGGGCTGGAACATTACCAGATGGACTTGCCGGTGGTGGGCTTGACCGAAATGGTGGCTGACCACCTGGTTGAAAAAGGAGATTGAGCCATGGCGATTCAGAATGAAAAAGAGTTCAAGGCCGCGCTCGCCGCCTTGCCATTGGGGCGCCAGCGCCAGGTCGCTGCGGCTTTTGCCCAACGGGTGATGGACTTGTGCCACGATGTGCGGGTGAAAAACGCGTTGGCAGCGGCAGCGCGAGCTGACATTACCGATGACGAGCTGGTGCTGGTGGCGCATTCGGCGCACAGCGCACGGGTTGAGAGTTACACCCAGTGTGGTCGCGACTCGGGTTGGGTGCCGGCTGCGGGGCACTTTGTGTCGCGAGCAGCTGAGTGCTGTGTGCGTGCAGCCGCCGAGGGCGAACCGGTGGCCTGGGAGGCCGCCATGCAGGCGCGCTTGGCACGCACCTGTCAAACCGTGGCAGATGGTGTGGGCACTGACAACGATGAGGCCGCCGCGCAGTACCAGATCCTTGAAACCTTCCTTAAAAACTGAGGAAAACAGATATGAGCAACACACAACGTATTGTGGTCGACCCGGTCACCCGCATCGAAGGCCATCTGCGCATTGAGGCGCAAACCGATGCTGATGGCAAGATCACCCAGGCCTACTCTGCTGGCACTATGGTGCGCGGTATCGAGATCATTTTGCGCGGCCGCGACCCGCGTGACGCCTGGGCCTTTGCCCAGCGCATTTGCGGCGTTTGCACACTGGTGCACGGGCTGGCATCTGTGCGCTCTGTGGAGGACGCACTGCACCGTGCGATTCCCTCCTACAGCATTCCGCGTAACGCAGAGCTGATCCGCAACCTGATGATTGCCACGCAATACATTCACGATCACGTCATGCACTTTTATCACTTGCATGCGTTTGACTGGGTTGACGTGGTGTCCGCGCTCAAGGCCGACCCCAAGGCCACCTCGGAACTGGCACAAAGCATTTCCAGCTATTCCAAGTCATCGCCAGGCTATTTTGCCGATGTGCAAAAAAAGGTGAAAAACTTTGTTGAACAGGGCCAGCTGGGTATTTTTTCCAACGCCTACTGGGGGCACCCGGCCTACAAACTGCCACCCGAGGCCAATTTGATGGCGGTGGCGCACTACCTCGAAGCCCTGAGCTGGCAGCGTGACGTGGTCAAACTGCATGCCATTTTTGGCGGCAAAAATCCGCATCCCAACTTTGTGGTGGGGGGTGTGCCTTCGGCCATTTCCGTGCAAACCAGCGCCGGCCCGCAAAACGTGGGTGGTGGTCAGGCCGCTACCGCCGTCAATATGGTGGGGCTGCAACTGGTGCAAAACGTGATCAAACAAATGCAGGAGTTTGTCGATCAGGTCTATGTGCCCGACCTGCTGGCGATTGCCTCGTATTACAAGGACTGGGGCGGTATTGGCGACACCGGTGGCAATTTCATGTCGTTCGGTGATTTGCCGGGCAAGTCGATCTGGGACACTGAGTCGTTCCTGATCCCGCGTGGGGTGATCTTGGGTGGTGACGTGTCAAAGGTTCACCCGATCGACTTTGATCAGGGCGATGAGATTCAAGAGTTTGTCAGTCACTCCTGGTACAAATATGGTGCTGGAGACGCGCAGGGCTTGCACCCGTTCAAGGGTGAAACCGAGCTGAACTACACCGGGCCCAAGCCGCCCTATGAGCAACTGGACATTGCGCAAAAATACTCGTGGATCAAGTCGCCCCGCTGGAAGGGCAAGGCGATGGAAGTCGGCCCGCTGGCCCGGGTGTTGCTGATGTACGCCAATGGACACAAACAGACCAAAGAGCTGGTTGATTCCACCTTGAAAACCCTGGATGTGCCGGTCAAAGCGCTGTTTTCTACCCTGGGCCGTACCGCGGCACGTGGGCTGGAGTCCAAAGTGCTGGCCGACTCGATGCAGGGCTGGTATGACGCGCTGATCGCCAACATCAAGGCCGGTGACGTGCGTACCTTCAATGACCAGTATTGGAATCCATCAAGCTGGCCCAGCCACATGCAAGGCGTTGGTTTGATGGAAGCGCCACGCGGTGGCCTGTCGCACTGGATCGTGGTGGATGATGGCAAGATCAGCAACTACCAGGCGGTGGTGCCCAGCACCTGGAACGCCGGCCCGCGAGATGCGTCCGGTCAACCCGGCCCGTACGAGGCCGCCTTGCAACACAACCATGTGCTGCAGGATGTCAAGCAGCCGCTGGAAATTTTGCGCACGGTGCACAGTTTTGACCCTTGTATTGCGTGCGCCATTCATGTGACCGACCCAGAAGGCGAAGAACTGGTCAAAGTCAAAGTGACTTGACCCTTAGAGCTTAGTGAATTAGCACCGGGTTTTGGGCCAGCTCGGCGTATTGTTCCAGGGTGTCCTCGACTTCTTCTTGGGTCGGGGTCTTCTGCTGCCAGGCAGAAATGTGCTGCTGGAACAGTTCCGCCCAGGATCCGTCCAGGTACACCTCTTTGCCGCTGCGTTTGTCAACGATCTCAAACCCGTGACGCGCCAGCCGGGGCACGATCAGCACCTGCTCACCTTCTTTGAGCGTGTCATGAGGCACGTCTGCCGCCACCGCGTTGGCCAGCATGTGGGTCACAGAGTAAGTGTCAGAGTCGTATAGCGTGTGCATGGGCAAATTATGCTCGAATCCTGTAAGGCCTTGCAGATCGCGGTCAATGTTGCAAATTCAAGACCCCGTGGCGCCGACCGGTACTCAGTCGGCGCCTTCCGCAGGCTCGGTGCTGGCCCATTGTTGGTCCACGCTGTCGCCGTTGGTTTCGGTGATGCGGATACGGGCGGGCAAGTAATTCAGCTGGGGTGACAACCAGACTTCCACTTTCTGGTCATACAGGTCACGCGGGTTGCGCTCCAGCTTCAGGCCCACGATGGCGCCACCAGGCATGGCCAGTGATTCGCTCGCACCCACGGTAAACAGCCAGATGTCTGCAGCCCGTGGTCCTACCGTCTGAAGCGCCACAGTGGTGCCAGTTTTGAAGCGATCCGGGTCCGAGGCCAGCAGTGCACCGAGTTGCATCAACACGCTCAGGCGATCTTGAGCACCGGGCAACAGCACCGCATCGGGGGTGTTGGCACTGAAAGTGACTTTGCCCCCCGCATAATTGAAATGCGCTGCCACTTCACTTTTGTATTTGTCGGCAAAACGCTCTGGCGCCAAGCCCACGGGGGTCACTTGGCCGCGGCTGGTCTGCATGCGGCTCAATCCAAAAGCGCTGTAGCTCAGCCGCGCGTTGTAACTGGCGCCCTGGTTGCGCCAAAGCAACTCTGCGTTCAAGGAAAACGGGAACTTGTTGGTTTTCAGGTTGTACAGCAGCCGGGTGGATGCGCTCAGCTTGCTGGCGTCGAAGCGGTAAGGCTTCTCCTGTGCCGGGGCTTCGGCACTGGCGGTTTCTGCGGGTTGGTCCGCCAAGGCGACATCCGCGGGTGCCGAGTCCGCTGTCGCTCGTGGTGCCGGCGCCGGTTCTGGCGCTGGGCGAAGTCTCGGCGGCAGGGGGCGCGGTACCAGTCGATGGCTTGGTCGGGCGAGTGACTTTGGCCGGCTTGGGCGCTTGGATGGGGGGCGTGGCGTTCAAGGGCGCAACGGGGCTGGCCAGCGTGATGGCGCGGGTTTCAAAAACCATGCTGACCTGCGCCAGCGGCGGGCGGGCGGGCGGCGCCAGCGGGATCAACTGCAACAGCCCCGCATGCGCCAGAAGCACGCCCAGGACCAGCAGCAACCAGCGTTTGAATGCGAAAGGACGAGGCATGGGTGCCACTAAAATTGACATGCTAAAGGGAATCTACCCATGAAACTTGCTACCTTGAATGACGGTTCCCGTGACGGCCAGTTGGTTGTGGTGTCACGCGATTTGTGCAGCGCACATTATGCGACCGGCATCGCCGACCACTTGCAGCAGGTGTTGGACGACTGGAATTTCATGTCGCCGCAGCTGCAAGACCTGTCCCACACCCTGAACCACGGTAAAGCGCGCCATGCTTTCCCGTTCGATGCCCGTATGTGCATGGCGCCGCTGCCGCGTGCCCATCTGCTGGCGCAGGGTGAGGCGTTTGCCTCGTCCGACGAGGATGCCGGGTCGGACAATCAGGCCTGCAAGCTGAGCTTGGGTTTCAGCGACGAATTGTTTGGGCCGTGTGCGCCGCTGACCTGTGCCCGCGCCGCCCTGCAACTTGATTTTGAAGCTGCTGTGGTGGTGATCACCGGGGATGTGCCACAAGGCGCCAGCGCCGATCAAGCGCTCGACAGCGTTCGCTTGGTGCTGTTGGCCAACCATGTTCTGTTGCGCGCCATACCAGCGCACACTGTGGCCAGCAGTCCGATGACGGCGTTGAGCCCGGTGGCAGTGACGCCGGACGAACTGGTATTTGGGGGCGATAGTGCGTGGGCGCACGGCCGGCTGAGTTTGACCCTGCAATGCACGGTGAACGGGCGCAAGCTGGGTCTGTGCGACACCGGACAAGACATGACCTGGCATTTTGGCGAACTGATATCCGCCCTGTGCCAGACGCGCCGCCTGCGTGCTGGCGCCATCGTCAGTTCGGGCGAGGTGCGTAACCGCGATGCCAGCCGGGGGTGCAGCAGCCTGGCCAGCCGTCGTGCTCTGGAAATGCAACAAGGGGGGCTGGCCAAAACCCCTTGGTTGGGCCACGGCGACACAGTGCGCATCGAGGTCAAAGGACGTGACGGGCTGAGCGTGTTTGGCGCCCTGGAGCACGACGTGCACCTGGCCGATCAGTCGGCGCAGTGAATCTGTCTGGCGACAGGTGAGTTGCGTCGCCTCTGAGATCCTGGCGCGGCGCAGGCTTCAGGCGCTGGCGAGTTGCAGAACAAAGGTCTTGATGCCGCGCAGCATCATCTCAATGGACACGGCCACCAGCACCAAGCCCATCAGCCGCTCCAGCGCCACTACAAAACGGTCACCCGCCACGCGCTGAATCCGCTCGGCCAGCACCAGCACCACCGCGCTCACCGTCATGGTGACGCACAAGGCGGCAATCCATTCGAGGCGTTTCTCCGGGGCCTGAGACACCAGCAGCAGCACCGTGGCCAGCGCCGACGGCCCGGCAATGGCCGGAATCGCCAGCGGCACGATCAAGGGTTCGCCTTCAGGCTCGGTCGCCTCGCTTTTGGGGGGCGGAAAAATCATGCGCAGGGCAATCAAGAACAAGATCACACCGCCGCCAATTTGCAGGGACAACTCGCTGAGGTTCATGACCCGCAGAAAACTCTCGCCCACAAACATGAAGGTCAGCAGCAGCAAGAACGCAATCAGGACCTCGCGCAAGATCACGCGCGCACGCCGCTTGGGCGCTACATGTTGCAGCGCATTGGCAAAAATCGGGATGTTGCCGATCGGATCGGTGATCAGGATCAGCAGGATGGTGGCCGAAACAAAGGTGTAGTTCATGGCACAAAGGATAGCAGGGCCGGCGGTCCCGCAGCGCGCTAACGGGTCAATGCCGGTTCATCGTGCGCGGGGGGCAATGTCATAATCGCGCCCCATGACCTTTCTGCACACCCTGCGCAACGCACCCTGGCTGGCCAAATTGGCCCTGCTGTGGTTTGCTTTGACGCTGGGCGTGGCGGTGGCTTCCCCCCTGGTCCACCCGCAGCAAGAGCAGGTGATTTGCACCAGTGTCGGCATGCTGAAGGTGGTGCTCAATGATGACGGCAGCTACAGCACCACCAGTACCAGCGATGGCATGCTTTGCCCCTTGTGCGTGGTGGGGGGTGCACCTGCCCCGGTCGTCATGACCATGCCGCACCCGCCGCATCCGCTGGGTCATGTGATGCAAAGTATCCCGGCGGCACGCCTTGCCGCCCTGATGGGTGTTCCACCGCCAGCGCGTGGGCCACCGCCCTCCAGATTGCTCTATCTGCTTTGATTTTTAGAGCGCCCTGCGCAAGCTGCGCCTGGGCTAGACGCTGATTTAATCCTTTTTTCTTTTTGAGCGCATGAGTTCTTGATGTGCTGGCGAATTGCCGCACTGCAAGAGAAAAAACGAGTGATTAGCTATACAAATAGTAGCTATTAGCGCATACCGCGCATGGGCTAGAGCCCGATTTTCTTTGTAACCCCTGGTCGCTTTGACCCTACCTATCTTGAAGGAAACCCCATGAAATTGAAATCACTGATGGCCGCCATGACCCTGGCAGCTGCAACCCTGAGTGTTTTGGCCGCTGGCGACGCTGTCGAGGTCAAAAATGCCTGGGCCCGTGCCACTGTCAAGGGCCAAATGGCCACGGGCGCCTTCATGACGATCACCGCCAAAGACGGCAGCAAGCTGGTCGGCGCGGCCTCTCCCGTGGCGGGGGTGGCGCAGGTGCATGAGATGAAGATGGAAGGCGGCGTCATGAAAATGGCCGAGGTCAAGGGCGGCCTGGAATTGCCTGCCGGCAAGACAGTGGAACTCAAACCCGGTGGCTACCACGTCATGTTGATGGACTTGAAAGAGCCCTTGGCCAAAGACACGACCGTGCCAGTCACGTTGATGTTCAAGGACGCCAAAGGAGTCGAGAGCAAGGTCGAGCTGAAAATGCCCGTGGCCATGACAGCCCCAGGCGGCATGGGCAAACCCGCTGCCATGGACCATACGATGCACGGCAACATGCCCGCCAAATAAGTGATCTGAACGCCTGGTTGAGCCCGTGAGACGCTTTCCATCCGTCATGCCATTCAGGGCGACCCTTGCACGCAACGCAAGGTCGTCCTGGGCACTGTGGCTGGCCCTGGGTTTGGCACTGTTCGGGGCGCTGGCTCCCACGGTGTCGCACGCCCTGAGCGGGGCGCAGGGTGGCCAGGCACCGTTAACCGAGATTTGTACCAGCACCGGGCCGCGCTGGATGGCGTTGCCAACGTCGTCTGAACCCTCTCCCAGTGACTCAGGTACCGCTGTGGCCTGGGATCACTGCCCGTTTTGTTTGCTGACGACGGACCGTTTGGCGCCGCCACCGCCGTCTCACCCCCTGTGTTTTGCCGTGGCTGACCCCGCCAGCACGCCTGTTTCACCCCCCACTGTGTTTTGGCCCGCCCAAGTGCTTGCGGCGGCGCACCCCCGCGGACCCCCCGCCATCTGAGTTTTTCTGCCTTTCGCCCATGCTGCGCCCCTACCGCAGCACGGGTGTGTCAGGCCTGCGCGGGTATGGCACCCGCCGCTTCGCTTTTGCTTTTAAAAACACTTTGATGAATTCAGGAAATGACCGTGACCACTCCAAGACCTCACCTTTTCGCCCACGCCATGGCGCTGGCTCTCCCCGTTCTGTGCCTGCATTGCGGCCAGGCTCTGGCGCAAAGCGCTGCCATGGGCACCTTGCCGTCCGTGACGGTCAATGCCAGCAAATTCAACCCCTTGCCAGCAGCCACGCCGCTGGACAAAGCCAGCCTGGCCCCCAAGCTGGCCGCCACCAGCGACACTGCCAGCCTGCTGTCTGACATTCCAGGCCTGAGCCTGAACGGTGCGGGGGGTGTCTCCAGCCTGCCCGCCATCAACGGCTTGGCCGATGACCGGCTGCGCATCCAGGTGGATGGTATGGACCTGATCGCCTCTTGCCCCAACCACATGAACCCGGCCCTGTCCTACCTGGACCCGACCAACGTGGGCTTGCTCAAGGTGTATGCCGGCATTGCCCCCGTGAGCGCGGGTGGGGATTCCATTGGCGGCACCATCCTGGCCGAGTCACGCGCCCCAGAATTTGCCGCACCTGGCCAGAGCGCCATCGTCAAAGGCGAAGCTGGTGCCTTCTATCGCAGCAACAACCAGGCCAGCGGCGCCAACCTCTCTGCCAGCTACGCCACACCAGCGTTCCTCATGAGTTACAGCGGCGCCACCAGCCAAGCCAGCAACTACACCGCAGGCAGCGATTTCAAGACCTATGATTTCACCGGCCGCCTCGGCCACACCCTGGCCCGCGACGAAGTCGGCTCCACCGCGTATGAAACCGCTAACCACAGCCTGGGTTTGGCGTTCAAAAATGGCAACCATCTGCTGGAGGCCAAGGTGGGCATTCAGGACATGCCGTTTCAGCTCTACCCAAACCAGCGCATGGACATGCTCTACAACAAGCAAGACAGCCTGAACCTGCGCTACCTGGGTGAGTTTGGCTGGGGCATGCTGGCTGTGCGCGCCTACCAGGAGAAGGTGGACCACTTCATGGACTTTGGGGCGGACAAACGGTATTGGTATGGCAATGGTGTTCCGCCCGTTGGCTCCGGGGGTCCGACGGCCCTGAACGGCACACCCTGCAGTCCGATGAGCGCCACCTGTGCCGCGGGCATGCCGATGTACACCGAGGGCAAAACCACCGGTGTCAGCGTGAAGGCTGACATCAGCTTGACCGCACAAGACCTGTTGCGCGTGGGCTCTGAAATGCAGCAGTACCGCCTGAACGACTGGTGGCCAGCCTCGGGTGCGGGCATGTCGCCAGGCACCTTCTGGAATATCAAAGACGGTGAGCGGGATCGCACCGCCCTGTATGCCGAGTGGGAAGCCCGCAAGAGTGCGCAGTGGATGACGCTGGTTGGCGCCCGTGCGGAGCAAGTCAAGATGGATGCCGGCCAGGTGCGCGGCTACAACACGGCCGCCGCCGCCATGGGATTCCAGGCGCGGGACGCTGCCGCCTTCAACGCCCAAAGCCACGCCAGCACCGACAACAACCTCGACCTGACCGCGCTGGCCAAGTACACCGCCCATGCCAACTACGACATCGAGTTCGGCCTGGCACACAAGGTGCGTTCGCCCAATGTGTACGAACGTTTCACCTGGTCCACCTGGCAGATGGCCGCACTGATGAACAACTTTGTCGGTGACGGCAATGGCTATGTGGGCAACCTGGCCCTGAAACCCGAGCAAGCCAACACCCTGAGCGCCACCTTTGATTGGCACGCCGCCGACGGTGCCTGGGCTTTCAAGGCCGCGCCGTTCTACACCCAGGTGAACGACTACATTGATGCTGTGCAGTGGAATGCCACCACCAACGCCCCGGCCACGACCCTGGTCACGGACAAGTTCAGCGTCTTGAAGTACGTGAACCAGTCGGCGCGCCTCTACGGCGTCAACCTGTCTGGCCACCTGCCGCTTGCCAAAACGGGCCTGGGCGACTTGGGCTTGAAAGGTCAGCTGAACTACACCCGTGGCACCAATGAGACCACGGGCGACAACCTGTTCAACATCATGCCCCTGAACGCCAAACTCGCTGTGACGCAAAAACTGGGCGCTTGGGACAACAGTCTGGAACTGGTGGCGGTCAAGGCCAAGACCGATGTGAATGCGATGCGCAACGAGATCCAAACGCCTGGCTACAGCCTGGTGCATGTGCGCACCAGCTACTCGTGGAAGCAAGTGCGTCTGGACCTGGGCGTAGAAAACCTGTTTGACACCTTCTACTACCTGCCCACAGGCGGCGC
>JAIFMR010000032.1 GCA_020048255.1 Rhodoferax sp.
ACGGCTTCGATGTTGGCCGGGTCGCGTGGGTTGTCCAGCACGTCGGCGACCAGGTTGGCGGTCATGCGCGCTTCTTCTTCCTTGAAACCACGGGTTGTCATGGCCGGGGTGCCAATGCGCACGCCGCTGGTCACCATGGGTTTTTCGGGGTCGTTGGGGATGGCGTTTTTGTTGATGGTCATGTGGGCGCTGCCCAACACGGCCTCGGCTTCCTTGCCAGTGATGCCTTTGGCGCGCAGATCGACCAGCATCACATGGCTTTCGGTGCGGCCACTCACAATGCGCAGGCCGCGCTCGGTGAGCGTTTCCGCCACGATGCGGGCGTTGATCAGCACCTGTTGTTGGTACAGCTTGAAGTCGGGTTGCAGCGCTTCCTTGAAGGCCACCGCCTTCGCGGCAATCACGTGCATCAGCGGGCCGCCTTGCAGGCCGGGGAAGATGGCGCTGTTGATGGCTTTTTCGTGCTGGGCTTTCATCAAGATGATGCCGCCGCGCGGGCCGCGCAGGCTCTTGTGAGTGGTGCTGGTCACCACATCGGCATGTGGCACCGGATTCGGGTACACACCTGCGGCAATCAGCCCGGCATAGTGCGCCATGTCCACCATGAAGATCGCACCCACGTCTTTGGCCACCTTGGCAAAGCGCTCAAAATCAATAGCTAACGAGTAAGCACTGGCGCCGGCTATGATGAGTTTAGGCTTTTGTTCATGGGCCTTTCGTTCCATCGCGTCGTAGTCAATAGCCTCATTCGCGTCCAGGCCGTAGCTCACCACGTTGAACCATTTGCCGCTCATGTTCAGCGCCATGCCGTGCGTCAGGTGGCCACCTTCAGCCAGGCTCATACCCATGATGGTGTCGCCGGGCTTCAGGAAGGCGAGGAACACCGCCTCGTTGGCCGATGCACCGCAATGCGGCTGCACGTTGGCGGCTTCGGCACCAAAAATCTGCTTGACACGGTCAATAGCGAGTTGTTCGGCAATGTCGACAAACTCGCAGCCGCCGTAGTAACGCTTGCCGGGGTAGCCTTCAGCGTATTTGTTGGTCAGCTGCGTGCCTTGCGCGGCCATGACGGCGGGCGAAGCGTAGTTTTCGCTGGCGATCAGCTCAATATGGTCTTGTTGACGCTGATTTTCAGATTGGATGGCAGCAAACAGTTCGGGGTCGGTTTGCTCGATGAGAATATTGCGGTTGAACATGGCAGTCCTTGAAGACATTGGGCCTGCGAAACAGACTACAAAAATGCAGCATGAGACCAGGGCTGCCCAGGCGAACGGCTAAGCACAAAACCCGAAAAGGCATTGCGGCACGCTCCCCCGTGGTGTTCCCACTTCAGCACCCAAAACCTGCAGGGCAGGGTGCCTATCGCCAGTTGCGTACCGTCGGATTTTAGCTGAACCGGCTATTTCAAAGCCACGGTGGCTGTTTTATCGGTCGTGGGGGTTGGCTCCGTAGAGTCCACCGTGGTGGCCTCTTCGGGTTCTGTGGGGCTGATGGCGGGGCTCGAAGGCGGCGTCGTGATGGGCACCGTGCGACCCAAGGCCACTTGCTGCAAGCGCCCATATTCGGCCATCACCTTGGCGGTGTAGCCGCCGTCTTCCTCTGAACTGGACGCACCCACATAACTTCTCAACCCGCCTTCCACCGAGCCAGCCACCCGGATGCAGTCCTGCAAC
This sequence comes from Rhodoferax sp., assembly GCA_020048255.1. Taxonomy (GTDB): domain Bacteria; phylum Pseudomonadota; class Gammaproteobacteria; order Burkholderiales; family Burkholderiaceae_C; genus Rhodoferax. The sequence goes on from JAIFMR010000032.1 coordinate 1,674, forward strand.
ACCTTGACGCCGACCCGCAAATTGGCCAGCGGATCAAAAGCTGCAAATTTGCCGCCAAAGCTTTGGTACTTGTCACTGTGAATGCGGGTCATGACCTGCATCAGGCCTTGAGCGCCCACCGGGCTTTGCGCAAACGGGTTGAACCTCGACTCGATGGCCATCACAGCCAAAATCAGCGTTGGGTCCAGGTCAGCGCGCGCGCCCACCTCATAGGCTTCAGATACCAGCGCGCTGATAGGCTCTGGTGCCACCCGGTATTTTTTGCTGAGCCACAGAGCCACTTTGGCTTGTTGCTTGGGCAGATCATGCGGGTCAGCTGCAGTGGCTCGTTCACTGGCAATAGGGTCACTGACCAAGCCGGTGATGACAAATTGCCGTTCTTGCAGCCAACCAAAAAGTTTGATTTCGCCGATCTGGCGCAATTCGGGTCGGGCGAACAGGGCAATAGCCACAAACAGAACAGCCAGCCCAATCAAGGCAATGCTGTTGTGCGTGATATCGAAAAAACCTTTGGCGACGGTGGCTGAAATGCGTCGCAGGCTGTGAGATAAATTTTTAGATGCTGACATAGCTTCTCCTTCTTGCGCGTCGATTCTGTTGGATGCACTGAATGCGGTTCCTCAGAACTTTCGCTTGGGTTGTTACGCTATCAATATCCTGCGCTTGGTTTGTTTCCTGGTGATGCAGAGACTTGATGTTGCCGAGGTCGGCAGCGGGTAAGGGTAATCCCTGATTTTGTCAGGGTCGGCGGATTCTAGGTGGATTGAATATGTCAAGTCAACCATATGGATTAAGTTCTTTATGCATAAAAAGTTGGGTTTTGCAGCCCTCTGGGTGGGTTTTTCCACCCATACGCCTTCAAAATCTTTGCTTATGAACACAGATACAAAGTCCGTTGACCCAAGTTTCAGCCAGACATGGTTTCGAAGAGCAGGCCAAGTCTTCGGCGGTTTGCTGTTGTTGTGGGGCGTAGGTTGGTTGGCTTTGCCACCCCTGATCCAGTCGCAGCTTGAAACACGTTTAGGCGAGCAACTGGGGCGACGTGTGACCTTGGGTCAGGTTGACTTCAGGCCCTGGTCATTGGAGCTTGTCCTCAATGACATAGCGGTTGGCCGCGCCACTTCCTCGGCGCCGGCTGCGCAGAATGCAGCGGGTCAGGTGCCCGAGCGCGACGCTCAGTTATTTATCAAGCGTATCTATATAGATATGGAGTTGCAGTCTCTGCTGCGGTTGGCGCCAGTGGTCGATGCGCTGCATGTCGATTCACCGCGGCTGAGCCTGACACACACAGGCGCCGGGCACTACGATGTAGATGACGTACTGGCCAAACTCATGGCCTCTCCTCAGACTCCCGAGCCAACGCCGGCCTCCCCATTGCGTTTTGCGCTCTACAACTTGGTCCTGTCAGAAGGTACGTTGGCTTTTGCTGACCAACCTGTGGCCAAGGTTCATCGTTTGAGTCAGCTGCAGCTGAGTTTGCCGTTTTTGAGCAACCTGGATGCGCAGCGTGATGTGCAAGTGCAACCCAAACTGGCTTTTGATCTTAACGGCAGCAAGTTTGATTCGGCCGCCCACGCCACGCCGTTTGCCCAAACACGCAAGACGGATGCGCAACTGGTGGTGAAAGACCTCGACCTGGCCCCCTATTTGGGTTACCTGCCGGCGGCGTTGCCGGTGCGGCTGACGTCTGCTGTGCTGAATGCACAATTGAAATTGGCGTTTGAACAAGCCGCCCAACCCGTTGTGGAGTTCAGCGGCTGGGTTGATGCCAGCAAGGTGGCGTTGACCACCCCAGCTGGTGCAGACTTGCTGTCGTTTGAGCGACTGGGTGTCGAGGTCAAATCAGCCCAACCTTTGCTGCAGCGTGTGCAGTTGGGCAAGGTCGAGTGGACGCAACCTCACCTGACCCTGCACCGCAACCCTGCTGGCTTGCTCAATGTGCTGGCCTTGGGACAGTCCGATACGTTGCCACAAGGTGCTTCCAAAAAGAGAGCTATTCCCGCAAGCAGAGAAAGGGCTACGGGCCAAAATGACGCTCACGCCGCCGCAACGGGTACTGCACCTTCGTGGCAGCTGTCGGCACAAGAGTTCGCCTTGGTGGGCGGCGACATTCTTTGGCTTGACGACACCACCACCAAGCGAACGCAGTTAAGCCTCAATGGATTGGAATGGCAGGCTCAGTCCCTGGCCTGGCCAGTTACCCGGCTTATGCCATTTCAGGGCAGCGCCCGTATGGCCTCGGCAACGCTGGCATTTAAGGGTACCGCCACCGATCAGGTCGCCGATGTCGCCATCACACTGGCTGATTGGCCCCTGAGCGGTGCCGCACCCTATGTCGCAGATCTGCTGATTCCCAAGCTCGATGGCATGGTCAACGCGGACGTGGGTGTGCACTGGGCTGCGGCTGGTGCTGACCAGGCGGCGCAAATGCGGCTGTCTCTCGAGAGCTTGAGCCTGGACAAGCTCAGCCTGGCAAACGATAAAAAGCCGGTGCTGGCCAGCATTGGTCGGGTGTTGTTGGAGGATGCAACGCTGGATCTGACGAAACAGTCCGCCATGTTGGGCCGCCTTCAGATCAAGCAACCCAAAGTCAGCGTGTCCCGTGCGGCAGATGGGCAGTGGATGTTTCAAGACTGGTTGAAAGCTCCGCATCGGACTCCTTCCGCTGCAACGGTTGGCGCAGGCAAGCCGGGCACGGCAACGGGGCAACAGCCCTGGTCCGTGCGGGTGAACGACCTGCAGTTGGCTGAGGGCATGCTGAACTTTGCCGACCATGCAGCAGCGCGGCCTGTAGCGCTGGATGTGGCTGGCTTGTCCTTGCAGCTCAAAAATTTTGGCACCAGCGGCAACAAGCCCTTTGCTGTCAACTTGGCGGCGCGTGTGAGGCATGGCAACACCGAGCCGGGCAAGCTGGCTTGGCGTGGCAACAGCAGCCTGAGCCCGCTGTCGATTCGGGGTGATGTGACGGCCGAACACTTGCCGCTGCACGCCCTGGCACCTTATGCCAGTGAATTTCTGAATGTGACCATCCAACGTGCTGACACCAGCTACAAGGGGCGGGTCCAAGTCGCAGAACAAGCGCTGGGCATGGCCCTGCAGCTCCAGGGTGACCTTCGCCTTGAAGAATTGCAAGTTCAGTCACAGGCTCAAACTGAACCGTTTTTGGCAGCGGGTGAGTTGCTGAACTGGAAGAGCTTGAGCGTGACGGGCATGGACGTTGCTGTCAATCCGGGCATGGCGACTCGGGTGGCGGTGCAGGGTGTCGTGCTGAGCGACTTTTTCGCCAAGGTGGTTTTGAGCGAGGCAGGGCGTCTGAATCTGCAGGACCTGGTGAAGTCTTCAGCGCCTGTTACACCCGCTACGCAACCGGCTGCGGCGGCCTCTGCGGTACCTTCTCCTGCAGCCTCTGTGCCGCCTACCGTAGCAGCGGCAGCTGCAAGCTCTTCGTCTGTCGCCTCTTCGGGGTCAGGCAGCGCCGCACTCGCTCCCATCATCCACATCGGTCCAATCAGCTTGGTGGGCGGCCATGTCAATTTCACAGATCGCTTCATTCAACCCAATTACTCGGCTGACCTGACCGAGCTGGTGGGAAAACTGAGTGCGGTCTCCACACGGTCGAGCATGGGTGAAATTCAATTGGCTGACCTCGAGCTGCGCGGTCGTGCCGAAGGCAGTGCCACGCTGCAGGTGCTGGGCAAGATCAACCCCTTGGTGCAACCGTTGGCGTTGGATATCCAGGGTAAGGTGCGCGACCTGGAGCTGGCACCCCTGTCCACCTACTCCGCGCGTTATGCGGGCTACGGCATCGAGCGGGGCAAGCTCAGTGTCGATGTGGCCTACAAGGTGCAGGCGGAGGGTCAGCTCACTGCCAATAACAATGTGGTCTTAAATCAACTCAAATTTGGTGACCAGGTGCCCGGTGCCAGCAACAGCCTGCCAGTGAAGCTGGCCGTGGCACTGCTGGCTGACCGCAACGGGGTGATTGACATCGATTTGCCCATCAGTGGGTCGCTCAACGACCCGCAGTTTCGCTTGCTGCCGATCGTGTTCAAAATCATCGGTAATTTGATTGTCAAGGCGATCACGGCACCGTTTAGCCTGTTGGCCAGTGCCTTTGGCGGCGCTGGTGGGGACGAGCTCAGCATGGTCAATTTCGAGCCGGGGCAGGCCGTCTTGTCGGAGGCGGCCAAGGCCGGATTGGCCAAAGTGGCCAGAGCCTTGCAGGATCGGCCGGCGCTGAAAATGACCGTGGTGGGTACCGCCAGCCTGGAAGTCGAGCGCGAGGCCTACAAGCGCAGCCAGCTGCAAGCCCTGGTTTTGGCAGAAAAGCGCCGTGCTTCCAGCCCTGCTAGCGCATCGGCCACCGAGCCGCCGGCGACCGCGTCACCCCAGGAATACCCGGATTTGCTGAAGACGGTTTACAAACGCGCGGACTTTCCCAAGCCGCGCAACCTGATTGGCTTGACCAAAGACATTCCCGTGCCCGATATGGAGGCCCTGCTCTTGGCGCACCTCGATGCGTCCGAAGCAGCCATGCAGGCGCTGGCGGTTAAGCGTGCGGTGGTGGTGCGTGACCATTTGGCCAGCCTGAAGCTGCCCGCAGAACGGCTTTTTTTGGGTGCGGCCAAAGCCGTTGTACCTGATGCCAAATGGCAACCACGGGCTGAGTTGAATCTGGCGGCGGAGTGAGGCTTTATTCCATCTATAAATCATCCGTGTCGTTGTTGCTTCGCCTTGTCGTGCGTCAGCACTGCCTGCGGCTTCGCGCCTAGACACAAATGATTTGG
>JAIFMR010000049.1 GCA_020048255.1 Rhodoferax sp.
GTAGGCTTTGGCGACACGCGCGTTGAGGGTGGTTTGTGGCAGGGTCAGCGTCAGCGTCCAGGGGGGGTTGACCAGGCTGGCTGAAAACACCACAACATCACCCACGCGCTCAGCACCCCAAGTGGCTGGCTGGGCTCCTGCGGCAACGGGCAGCACGCGCGGCATCATTTGGATATCGGCGCCCAGCGGATGCACTTGCCGGTCGCCCAGAATCTGGCCCTGGGCATTGGAGATGGTCAAGGTGCCTTCAGAATCAGGAAATTGACGCAAAAAAGTGTTCAAAAATTCGAGTTGAATGTCCGTGGCCACCACGCCCACAAACGCGTCCGCCCAATACACCGGCCTGCCGTGCGACACCATCAGACCAGCGCCACCCTGATCCACATACGCCTGTGTCCAATACGGCTGACGCTTGGGGTTGTTGGCAGGCAATGCCGCGGTGGCCACCTCATAGGTCCAGGAATTGAGCAGCAGGCTTTTGATGCTGGGCTCTTGCCCCAAAAAGTCTTTTTTGGCAACCCAGGGCGCCACCACCAGCACATCTTTTGCGGCCGAGTTGAAGTAGGTCCAGCGTAAAAATTCGGATGTCTTGAGACCATCACCCAAGCGGTCCAGCAAAGAAACACCCAAATCCATCGCGGACGGTGCGCCTGACGCTTGCGCCAACTTGGCCGTGTTCAAAGCAAACAGTTGCCCCCAGTGCGCCGCGCTGACATCTTGGTGCAGTGCATCCAGACTGAATTCACCCCCTTTGGCCGCAGCCTGGGCCTGGCGGATGCGTTGGCGCGCATAAGAGCCGTCCTGATGCGCCGCGCTATGCTGGAAGTCGTGCGCCCAAGTGCTCAATTGGGTGACTTCGTCGGTGGCGGCCTTGAGCATGAAGGTCAGCTGGCTGGCACTGTCACGCAGGCGTTGCTGGGTCAGCCGGACCTCTTGGTCATATTGACGCTGCCAACCGCTCCAGCCAATCCAGCCCACCACCAGAAAAAATGCCAAGGTGCCAATGACAACGACCTGCCAGTAATAGCCTGCCAGGGTGTGCGCGCCGCGCGAGTCCGATACAGAGGCCGGGTCAGCCAGATCAAATGGGTCGTTCATAAATAAACAGTGGATCGCCAAAACTCAAAAAAACTTCAGCTCTCACTGAGGTTTGAGTGTGCGTCATGGGGGGGTAGTTTGCCTATCCCCCATTTGGGGGATATTGCAGTGCGGCGATGGCTGATGCATGTTGTCCGGCGCCCAGTCGTGCGGCCAGTCCTTAGCCCACAAAGGTTGAAAATAATAGCTAACAGCCCATACCACGCTTGGGCTAGAGGCCTAAAAGCTCGGGTAATTCCATTTCCAAATCATTTGTGTCTAGGCGCGAAGCCGCAGGCAGTACAGGCGTACGACAAGGCGAAGCAACAACGATACGGATGATTTAGAAATGGAATAAGTTGAAGAACTCACTGCTTCAAAAAATCAGCCCCTGCCGGCACCTTGAACTCAAACGTTTTGGCCCCCAGGACGGCATTGACCTGAAATTGCTTGAACGTCAGCAACGAGCGCTGACCAAAGCTGTCCAAAATCTCCAGTGCCTCCATGGTGGGGCTGACGCCCGGCAGGGCCGCTGCCGGGGGCCTGAAACCCACCCGCACCGACTGCAATTGGCCGTCCTTGGACTTCGGCGAGGCCAGCACCCACTGCAAGCCGTCTTTGTCCGGTGCATCGGTCAAGACAAAATCAGCTTGCAGGGCCTTGATGTCCACCGCAGAGGCAATCAGTGCTGCCGGGGTCGAGCCCAGCACCTGCGACTGCTGGCGTGCCGTGACCTGATTCAGATCGACGTCATAAAGCCACAGCGTTTGGCCATCGGCCACGATGGTCTGGGCAAACGGTTTCAGGTAGTTGAACCGGAAACGACCCGGCCGGGAAAACTCAAAGGTTCCGCTGGAGGTTTTGACCCGGGGCGCCTGCCCTTCTTTGGCGGGTGAGGTCACCACCTGGGTGAAATCCGCTTTGCCGGATTTCACCATTTTCACAAAGTCTTCCAAGCTTTTCAGGCCTGTAGCCCAGGTGGGTCCTGCGCTTGAAGCTATGAATAACGCAGCAAAAAAAGCCTGTTTCAATCGCATGAAGGATCCCATCATTCGTTACGTGCCGGCACCAGAATGTCGCGCTGACCACTGTTGCTCATGCTGCTGACCAGGCCGGCTTTCTCCATGTCTTCGACCAGCCGGGCCGCGCGGTTGTAGCCAATTTTCAGGTGGCGCTGCACCAGCGAGATGCTGGCCTTGCGGTTCTTTAAAACCACCTCGACCGCTTGGTCGTACATGGGGTCTTTCTCGCCCCCGCTGTCGCCGTCACCCGAGGCATTGCCGTCATCATCGACGGTGCCACCCTCCAGAATGCCTTCGATGTAATTCGGCGCGCCCTGGCTTTTCAGGTAACTCACCACGCGGTGGACCTCCTCGTCACTGACGAATGCACCGTGCACGCGGATCGGCAGCCCGGTGCCGCTGGGCATGTACAGCATGTCGCCCATGCCCAGCAGCGCCTCGGCGCCCATCTGGTCCAGGATGGTGCGGCTGTCGATCTTGCTGCTGACCTGAAACGCAATGCGGGTCGGAATGTTGGCCTTGATAAGACCGGTGATCACGTCGACCGAGGGGCGCTGGGTGGCCAAAATCAGGTGAACACCAGCGGCGCGGGCCTTTTGCGCCAGCCGCGCGATCAGTTCCTCGATCTTCTTGCCCACCACCATCATCAAATCCGCCAGCTCGTCAATCACCACCACGATGTGCGGCAGGCGGTCGAGTGGCTCAGGGGCTTCCGGGGTCAGGCTGAACGGGTTGCCAATGTGCTCACCGCGCGCCTTGGCCTCGTCCATGCGGGTGTTGAAACCCGCCAGGTTGCGCACACCCATCTTGCTCATGAGTTTATAGCGGCGCTCCATCTCGGCCACGCACCAGGTCAGGCCATTGGCAGCCTGTTTCATGTCGGTGACCACCGGGCACAACAGGTGCGGAATGCCCTCGTACACCGACATTTCCAGCATCTTGGGGTCGATCATCAAGAGCCGCACGTCATGCGCTTCGGCCTTGTACAGCAGACTCAAAATCATGGCGTTGATGCCCACCGACTTGCCCGAGCCCGTGGTACCGGCCACCAGCACATGGGGCATTTTGGCCAGGTCGGCCAGCACCGGGTTGCCGATGATGTCCTTGCCCAGACCCATGGTCAGCATCGACTTGGCTTCGTTGTAGATTTGCGAGCCCAAAATCTCGGACAGCTTGATGGTTTGCCGCTTGGCGTTGGGCAGTTCCAGGGCCATGAAATTCTTGCCCGGAATGGTCTCGACCACGCGGATTGACACCAGGCTCAAGCTACGCGCCAAATCTTTGGCCAAACCCACAATTTGCGAGCCCTTGACGCCGGTGGCGGGTTCGATCTCGTAACGCGTGATCACCGGCCCGGGCTGCGCCAGCACCACAGTCACATCCACGCCGAAGTCCTTGAGCTTTTTCTCGATCATTCGGCTGGTCATCTCCAGCGTCTCGGGTGCCACGGTTTCCTGGCGCAACAGCGCGGCGTCCAACAGGTCCACCTGCGGCAGCTTGCTGTCAGGCATCTCCTTGAACAGGGGTTTCTGGCGCTCCTTGGCAACCCGGTCACTCTTGGGCACGTCAACCGCCGCCGGTTCCACGAGCACCACGGGTTTGGGATGGTGCACCGCAATGTCCTGACGCTCTTCCACCAGCACTTCGGCGCGGGCTTGCGCGGCTTGCTGCCCCAACGCCACGTCCTGCGCCAACTCGATTTTTTCGCGGCGGCTTTCAATCTGGGCAAACAGCCAAGCACCCAGGCGCTCGGCCAGTTGCCCCCAGGAGAAGCCAAACACCAGCGCCGACCCCATCACCATGCTCACAATGGCCACCAGACCTGAGCCGGTAAAACCCAGCCATTTCAGGCTCAGCGGCCCCAGAAAATAGCCCAACACGCCGCCACCATGACCCGGCAAACGCAGCTCCAAACTGTAAAAGCGGGTCCACTCCAGCGTGGCACTGGCGCACAGGAGCAACGCCAGCCCCAGCCAGAACAGCCAACGGCTCACCCACGGCCTGGCCTGGGCAGATGCCAACGTGTCGGTGCGGGTCAGTTCGCCGTCACGCCCGCGCAGCCAGCGCGCCAAGGCCACCAGCCAGGTCCGCACTGCCGCCGCGACGCACCACCAGACCGAAAAACCCAGCAAAAAATAGCTGCCGTCCGCCAGCCAGGCGCCCACACGCCCGGCCCGATTGAGGGTGCCCGCGCCCGTACCCGAGGTCGACCAGGCCATGTCTTGCGTCGCATAGCTTGACAACGACAGCAACCACAGGGCCAACGCCAGGAAACCTGCCAGCAGCGCCATCTCATGGGTAAAGCGCCGCCAGCCCGAGGGGGTGATGGTTTCAGGCGCGGCCCGAGATGCAGTGAGGGTATGAAGGGAATAGGTCATTCAGCAGGAAAACGTTACTTTTAAAATAAGCTCAGCCCCCACGCCATCCCGGCGATTGGCAGCCGGTGCAAAATCCGGTTTGAGTCAGGTTGAGACACCTCAACTGTACACGCCACCTTCATTCCATCTTCAAGGCCCACCATGACCACCTTACGTCACTCCCAAGTTCTGATTCTGGGCTCCGGCCCTGCCGGCTACACCGCCGCCATTTACGCTGCCCGCGCCAACCTGAGCCCGGTGCTGATCACCGGCATTGCCCAGGGCGGTCAACTCATGACCACCACCGAGGTCGACAATTGGCCAGCCGACGTGGATGGTGTGCAAGGCCCCGACCTGATGCAACGTTTTTTGGCCCACGCCGAGCGTTTCAAGACCGAGATGGTGTTTGACCACATCAACAAAGTGGATTTCTCCAAACGCCCCTTCACCCTGACAGGTGACAGTGGCACCTACACCTGCGACGCACTGATTTTGGCCACCGGGGCTTCGGCCAAATACCTGGGTCTGCCGTCTGAAGAGGCCTTCATGGGCCGCGGCGTGTCAGGCTGCGCCACCTGCGACGGCTTTTTCTACCGCAACGAGATCTGCTGCGTGGTGGGTGGTGGCAACACCGCTGTCGAAGAAGCGCTGTACCTGTCCAACATTGCCGCCAAAGTCGTGCTGATTCACCGGCGTGACAAGTTCCGCGCCGAGCCCATCATGATCGACAAGCTGATGGAGAAGGTGGCCGCTGGCAAGATTGAGCTGCGAACCTTCTGCACCCTGGACGAAGTGCTGGGCGATGCCACCGGCGTGACCGGTGTACGTGTCAAGAACGTCAACACCGGGGCCACCGAAGACATCACCCTCAAAGGCTGCTTTATTGCCATCGGCCATTCGCCCAATACCGATATCTTCCAGGGCCAACTGGCCATGGAAGGCGGCTACATCGTGACCCAGGGCGGCAACAAGGGCTTTGCCACCCAGACCAGCGTGCCCGGCATTTTTGCCGCCGGCGACGTGCAAGACCACGTTTACCGCCAGGCCATCACCAGCGCCGGCACCGGCTGCATGGCCGCACTCGATGCGCAGCGCTTTCTGGAGCAAGCTGAGTAAAGGCAAGCCATTGAGCATATAGGGTCGTCCGGACTCAGGACGACGCCGTACTCAGCTCCGCGGCTGTCCCCCGCCTTCGGCTCCTCCTTGATGCCGCTGCGCTGAGCACGACGCCGTCCCGAGTCAGCAGTGCGGACGGTCACATGGGGTGGTATTCAAGCGTGGCCCAACTACAGCGTTGGCGACTGATGACAGGGGTGCGAAGGGTGCAGCGGCATCAAGGAGGAGCCGAAGGCGGGGGACAGCCGCGGAGCTGAGTGCGGCGCCGTCCCGAGTCGACGTACCGCTATCCTCAAGGACCATCTGTGATCAAAAAAATTAGGAATCAGCCAAAAATTCCAGCAAAATACACATATGTGATCACAAATAACTTGTGATCGAGCCCACTTTCGATCAGGTAGCAGCATGAATGACACCATCACCCATTTCTTGGCCGAGAACCGCATTCACGAGGTAGAGTGCGTCATTCCTGACATGACCGGCATTGCGCGCGGCAAAATTTTGCCCAAGGACCTGTTTTTGCAAGCAGGTGAAATGCGCATTCCCAAAAGCGTGCTGCTCAACACCGTCAACGGCCAGCAACCTGACAACGGGCCCTATGTGGGCGAAACAGACCCGGACATGGTGTGCCTGCCCGACGTGTCCACCGCGCGCATCGTGCCCTGGGCGGCCGAGCCGGTGGCCGTGGTGATTCATGATTGCCACGAGTTTGATGGCTCGCCAGTGCAGCTCTCGCCGCGCAGCGTGTTGCGCCACGTGGTTTCCTTGTACGAGAAACGCGGCTGGAAGCCGGTGGTGGCGCCCGAGA
>JAIFMR010000040.1 GCA_020048255.1 Rhodoferax sp.
GCAGCCCCCGCCTCGCTAGATGCTGTCGCAGATTTGACAAATCGGCAGTCAGAACTGGGTGTATCAACTGCATCTCACACTTTTGCCTGTTTCAGCCGCGCCGTAGCAGATTTGGGGTCGGATCCCCATTCGGCCCACCACAGCATCGTTCGTCGCCAGCGCATCCCCGAATGGGGCTCTGACCCCAATTCTGCGGACCATCGCTACCGCGCTACGCTACCTTACCCATTTATGTGCTTTTTAGGCCTCTAGCCCAATAAATACTTGCGTAAGCAGCTACATAATTCATATTAAATCAAACACCCCCAGGAAACCTCATGACCCACCCACTCTTTGAAAAACACCGCGCCAAGCTCGAAGCCGCGCTGACTGCCATCCACACCCGTGGCTACTGGGCCGCGTACAACGAAATGCCCAGCCCCAAAACCTATGGCGAAACCGCTGTCGACGATGGCAAAAAGGCGTTTGAAGCCCAACTCGGCCAAAAGTTTGAGTTGAACCAGCCCGGCACCACAGCCTGGCTAGCCCCGGAAAAATCCCCTTACGGCATTGAGCTGGGCGTGAGCTACCCGGTGTGTGACATCGAAGCGCTGATAACCGCCGGCCAAGCCGCCATGCCCGGCTGGCAAGCCGCTGGCGTGGAAGGCCGCACCGGCCTGTGCATCGAAATGCTCGACCGCCTCAACGCACAGAGTTTTGAGCTGGCCCACGCCGTGATGATGACCACCGGCCAGGGCTGGATGATGGCGTTTCAGGCGGGCAGCCCGCACGCCCAAGACCGCGGCCTGGAGGCAGTGACCTACGCGTACCGCGAGCAAAAGTTTGTGCCGGCCGAGGCCACCTGGGAAAAGCCACAAGGCAAAAACCCACCGTTGGTGCTGAAAAAGCACTTTGAAATCGTTGGCCGTGGCGTAGCGGTTGTAGTGGGTTGCGCCACATTCCCGACCTGGAACACCTATCCAGGCCTGTTTGCCGCGCTGGCCACCGGCAACGCGGTGATCATCAAACCGCACGACAACGCCGTGCTACCTGCTGCCATCACCGTGCGCACCATCCGCGCCGTGTTGTCGGAGAACGGCATCGACCCCAATCTGGTCATGCTGTGTGTGCCCGACAAGCGCGAAACCACGCAGGCGCTGGTCACACACTTTGCCGTCAAGTCGGTCGATTTCACCGGCGGCAATGCCTTTGGCCAATGGCTGATCGACCACTGCCGCCAGGCGCAGGTGTATGCCGAACTCGCCGGTGTCAACAACATCGTGATCGACTCAACCGATGCCTACAAACCGATGCTGCGCAACCTGGCGTTCACCCTGTCCTTGTACTCGGGCCAGATGTGCACCACCTCGCAGGCGCTGTTTGTACCGGCGCTCGGCATTGACACCGAAGACGGTCACAAGAGTTACGACGAGGTGTGCGCCGACCTGGCGCGCGCGCTGGAAAGCTTCCTGGCCAAGCCCGAAGTCGCTTGTGCCGTGCTGGGCGCGGTGCAGTCGACCGACACACTGGAGCGCATTGCGCTGGCCGACAGTGGCCAGCTCGGCAAAGTGCTGCTGACCTCCAAAAAGCTCGACAACCCCGAATTTCCCAAGGCCGCGGTGCGCACCCCAGTGCTGCTGGCGTGTGACGCAGCCGACGAATCCGCCTACATGCAAGAGCGCTTTGGCCCTATCAGTTTTGTAGTGCGCTGCGCCTTATCAGAGCGACTTGTTGGAACGCATGGCGCGCTGACCGCCGGCATTTACAGCACACGCCCGGAAGTGGTCGACGCGATGACCGCCGCCACTTGCCGCAGCAAAGTCGCCTTGTCCATCAACCTGACCGGCGGCGTCTTCGTTAACCAATCCAGCGCGTTTTCTGACTACCACGGCAGCGGCGGCAACCCGGCTGCCAATGCAAGCTATGCCAACTCGGCTTTTGTGGCCAACCGTTTTTGCGTGATCCAGCGCCGTTACCACGTTTAAGGACTGACATGACCTACCAGACCATCCGCTTTGAAGCCAGCAACGGCATCGCCCGCCTGACCCTGCATCGCCCGGACAAGCTCAACAGCTTTACTGTCGCCATGAACGCCGAGCTGCGTGCAGCACTTGAGGTGGTGGAACGTGACAAAACCATTCGTGTGCTCATCATCAGCGGTGCCGGTCGGGCTTTTTGTGCCGGACAGGACCTGGCCGATCCGGCCATGGCCATCGGGCCGATGCAGCCCGACATTGGCAACGTGGTCGAGCAATACTACAAACCGCTGGTTCTGGCGCTGCAAAACCTGCGCGTGCCCACCGTGGCGATGGTCAACGGCATCGCAGCGGGGGCTGGGGCTAGCCTGGCGCTGGCCTGCGATCTGGTGATTGCCGCCAAGTCCGCCTATTTTTTGCAGGCCTTCAGCAAGATCGGGCTGATTCCCGACACCGGCGGCACCTGGTTTTTGCCGCAACGCGTCGGCATGGCGCGCGCGCTTGGGTTGGCCATGCTGGCCGACAAATTACCCGCCGAAAAAGCCGAACAATGGGGCCTGATCTGGCAGGCGGTGGATGACGCTGACCTTGCCGCCACGGTGGACAAACTGGCCGCGCAACTGGCTGCCATGCCAACCAAGGCGCTGGTGCGCACCCGCACCGCCATGCACGCCGCGCCGAATCACACGCTGGAGCAACAGCTTAGCTTTGAGGCAGGCTTCATGCGCGAACTCGGCTGGAGCCGCGACTTTATCGAAGGGGTGACGGCCTTCATGGAAAAGCGCGCACCCAAATTCACCGGCGACTAAAGCACGATGTCGGCCGCGATCTCAACCCAGACTGTGGTTGCCGTTATCGGTGCCGGTACCATGGGCGCAGGCATCGCCCAAGTGGCAGCCAGCGTCGGACACACCGTCAAACTGCTTGACACCCGCACCGATGCCGCCGCGCTGGCGATTGCCGGCATTCGCGCCCAGTTCGACAAAATGGCCGCCAAAGGCAAACTGAGCAGCGCCCAGGCGCAAGCTGCGGGTCAGCGACTGCACGTCGCCCACCAGCTGGCCGATCTGGCCGATGCCGGTTTGGTGATCGAGGCCATCGTCGAAGACTTGTCCATCAAACACCAGCTGTTTGCCGACCTCGAACGGGTCGTTTCCAGCCATTGCATTCTGGCCAGCAACACGTCGTCGATTTCAATCACAGCCATCGGCGCAGCGCTCAGCCACCCCGAACGAGTGGCTGGACTGCATTTTTTCAACCCAGCCCCGCTGATGGCGCTGGTCGAGGTGGTAACAGGCCTGGCCACGCACCAGAACATTGCCGACAGCTTGCACGCCACCGCCACCGCCTGGGGCAAGACGGCAGTCCACGCCAAATCCACCCCTGGCTTTATCGTCAACCGTGTCGCCCGACCCTATTACGCCGAAGGTTTGCGCCTGCGCGGCGAAGGTGCTGCCGATTGCGCCACTCTGGACGCGCTGATGCGTGAAGCAGGTGGTTTTCGCATGGGCCCGTTCGAGCTGATGGACATGATTGGCCTGGATGTCAATTACACGGTGACCTGCTCAGTGTGGAACGCTTACTTCAATGACCCCCGTTATTTGCCGTCGCTACAACAAAAAGAATGTGTCGATGCCGGTTTTTTAGGCAAGAAATCCGGGCGCGGGTTTTACGACTACCGTGCTGGCAGCGACAAACCCCTACCCGTCAGCGCCAGTGCGCAGCCGGTTCCCGCCGACATCGTGATCTGCGGCGACTCAGCCGCCGCCAGCGCACTCGCCGACCGGCTGACTGCTGCCGCAGTGCCCTTTAGCCGCGCCAAGTCTGACGATGGCCGGGTGGCCCAGGCTGGCGCGGCCGTACTGTTTGTCACCGATGGCCGCAGCGCCACGCAGCGCGCGTTTGACTCTGCCACTGCCAACACGGTGCTGATTGATCTGGCGCTCAACTACGCAACAGCTACCCGGCTGGCGCTTGCCAGCGCCGGCCAATGCGCCCCAGATGCCACACAGGCGGCCATCGGCCTGCTGCAAGCCGCCGGCCTGCAGGTTTCCACGCTGGCCGACATTCCCGGTCTGGCGGTCATGCGCACCGTGGCGATGCTGGCCAACGAGGCCGCTGATGCGGTGTACCAGGGTGTGTGCAGCGCCGCCGCCGCAGATTCGGCGATGCGCCTGGGGGTCAATTACCCACAGGGGCCACTGGCCTGGGCTGACCAGGTGGGTCTGCCCAACATCCGTGAAGTGCTGCAGAATCTGGCGGTCAGCTATGGTGAAGATCGCTACCGCATCTCCCCGCTGTTGCAGCGCCAGTTTTATCTGGGAAAGAATTTTCATGACTGAACACCGTCCCACACCCGCCCTGCCAAAAAAACAGGCATTGGCTCAAGCCGTCAAGCAGTCGCAGCCGGGCCAATCGCATACGCAACAGCCTCAACCCCTTTGAACTTTCCCGACAGGAGACCCCATGACCGCCAAAAAGCCCATGCCCGGCGACCTCGAACCGATTGAGACCGCCAGCCGCGACGAAATTTGCGCCTTGCAGTTGCAGCGGCTGAAATGGACGCTGAACCATGCCTACCACAACGTGCCGCACCATCGCAAGACCTTTGATGCCAAAGGCGTTCACCCGGACGACCTGAAAACGCTGGCCGACCTGGCCATGTTTCCGTTCATGACCAAGAACGACCTGCGCGACGAGTACCCGTTTGGCCTGCTGGCGGTGCCGCGCAACCAGGTGGCGCGGCTGCACGCCTCGTCGGGCACCACCGGCAAATCCATCGTGGTCGGCTACACCCTGAAAGACATTGACCACTGGTCCAACCTGGTGGCGCGTTCAATTCGTGCCGCTGGCGGGCGCGCGGGCGACATGGTGCATGTGGCCTATGGCTACGGCATGTTCACCGGTGGCCTGGGTGCGCACTATGGCGCCGAGCGCCTGGGTTGCACGGTGGTACCAATGTCGGGCGGGCAGACCGAAAAGCAGGCGCAGCAAATCATCGACTTCCAGCCGCAAATCATCATGGTGACACCCAGCTATTCACTGGTGATTGCCGAGGAGTTTGAGCGCCTGGGCATCAAGCCGGAAGATATTTCTCTCAAGGTCGGCATCTTTGGCGCCGAGCCGTGGGGCGAGGGCATGCGCGCCGAGATTGAACGCAAGTTGGGGCTGGATGCCATCGACATCTACGGTCTGACCGAAGTGATGGGCCCGGGCGTGGCCAGCGAGTGCATCGAGTCCAAAGACGGCCCGGTGGTCTGGGAAGACCATTTCTACCCCGAAATCATCGACCCCAACACTGGCGAGGTGCTGCCCGACGGCTCCGACGGCGAGCTGGTATTTACCTCGCTGACCAAAGAGGCGTTTCCGGTGGTGCGCTACCGCACCCGAGATTTGACCCGTCTGTTGCCACCGACCTCGCGTGCGTTCCGGCGCATGGGCAAGATCACCGGTCGCACCGACGACATGCTGATCGTGCGCGGGGTCAACATGTTCCCGACGCAGATTGAAGAGCAAATCTTGCGCGACAAGCGCCTGTCGGGCAATTACCAGGTGCAGCTGTCGCGCGAGGGCCATCTTGACGATGTCGAGGTGCGTTGTGAAGTGCAGCGCGAGCTCTCCGGCAAGCTCACCGCAAGCGACATCGATGCCATTGCCAAAGAGCTGCAACACCACATCAAGACCAACGTTGGCGTATCGACACACGTCAAGGTGCTGCCGTTTGACTCGATTCCGCGCACCCTGACTGGCAAGGCCAAGCGGGTGATCGACGAGCGACCGCCACAAGTCTGAGTGCGAGTATTACACCCATTTTCACAAGCTTTTTTGCCATCCAGGCCATACCAATCAAGTGCTGACAGCTATGTTTATAGTATCTAATGCAGGTTCGGCATGGCCTTGATGATCCGATGCCTTTGAATTTTTAACCACAACAGGAGACAAATCCCATGACATTTACTTTGAAAAAACTGCTGACCGCTGCCGCATTGACAGTCACCGCGGTCGCCGCGCTGGCGGCTGACCCGATCAAGATCGGCTCGGTGCTGTCGGTCACTGGCCCGGCCGCCTTTTTGGGCGACCCCGAACTGAAAACCCTGCAGATGTATGTGGAAAGCATCAACAAGGGCGGCGGCTTGCTGGGACGCCAGCTGGAGCTGGTGCATTACGACGATGGCAGCGATGCCGGCAAGGCCAACGGTTTTGGCAAACGCCTGATTGACGACGACAAGGTCGATGTGATTGTGGGCGGCACCACCACGGGTGCGACCATGTCGATGGCCCCACTGGTTGAAAAAGCTGGTGTGCCATTTATCTCACTGGCAGGTGCCGTGGTGATTGTGGAGCCGGTCAAAAAATGGGTGTTCAAAACCCCGCACACCGACCGCATGGCCGCTGAAAAAGTCTTTGAAGACATGAAACAACGTGGCCTGACCAAGGTCGCCCTGTTTTCCGAGACCAGTGGTTTTGGTCAAAGCGGCAAAAAGGAAACCGAAGGTGTGGCCGCCAAATACGGCATCACCTTGGTCGCCAACGAAACCTACGGCCCCAAAGATACCGACATGAGCCCGCAGCTGACCAAAATCCGCAATGTGCCAGGCGTGCAAGCCGTGTTCATTTTTGGCCTGGGTCAAGGCCCGGCCATTGCTACCAAGAGCTATAAACAACTCGGCATGACGCTGCCGCTGTACCACGCGCACGGCGTGGCTTCAGAAGAATTCATCAAGCTGGCCGGCCCGGCGGCTGAAGGCGTGCGTTTGCCCGCTGCCGCCTTGCTGGTGGCCGACAAACTGGCTGCCAACGACCCGCAAAAACCAGTGGCTGAAGGCTACGCCAAAGCCTTTGCGGCCAAGTGGAAGACCGATGTGTCCTCCTTTGGTGGCCATGCTTATGACGGCTTGATGATCGCTGTGGATGCCATCAAGCGCGCCGGTAGCACCGACAAAGCCAAGGTGCGCGACGCGATTGAAGCCACCAAGGGTTTTGTGGGCACCGGCGGCGTGGTGAACATGTCTGCCACCGACCACATGGGCTTGGATTTGTCGGCCTTCAAGATGCTGGAAATCAAGGGCGGTGACTGGACGTTGGTCAAGTAAACGCGACTGTCTGTCACACCCGCTGGCGCGGGCGTGACGCATCAACCTACCTCAGCAAGTTGTTTTCACCATGTTTAAAACCCTCGTTATTGAACACCTCGGCCAAGTCGCCACGATCTGGATGGACCGCCCTGAAGTGTTCAACGCCTTCAATGAGCAGTTGATCGACGATTTGAACGCGGCCTGCCTTCAGCTCGATGCCGACCCCAGCGTGCGGGTGGTGGTGCTGGCCGGGCGGGGCAAACACTTCTCGGCCGGTGCTGACCTGAACTGGATGCGCCGCGCAGCCGAGGGCAGCGAGGCCGACAACCTGGCCGATGCCCGGCGCTTTGCGGGCATGTTGCGCCAACTTGCTGGCATGTCCAAACCGACGATTGCGCGCATTCAGGGCGCAGCTTTGGGCGGTGGCACCGGACTGGCTGCGGCGTGCGACATGGCTGTAGCCAGCGTTGACGCGATGTTTTCGACGTCAGAGGTCAAGTTCGGCATCATCCCGGCCGTCATTAGCCCGTATGTGCTGCGTGCCATTGGCCCACGCCATGCGCTGCGCTATTTTCAAAGTGCCGAGCGCATCAGCGCAGAGCGCGCCATGGCGATAGGCCTGATCAACGAGGTCACCGCAGTGGACGCATTGGACGCAGGGGTGGCGGCGCTGGTCGAGCCCTTGTTGGCCGGTGCACCGTCCGCTCAAAAGGCCTCCAAAGAGCTGATCGAAGCCATCAAAGGCCGGCCCATCGACGAGCAAACCCTGGAAGACACCGCGCGGCGCATTGCCCGCCAGCGCGCCACAGCAGAAGGCCGCGACGGTGTGGCTGCCTTTCTGGACAAACGCCCGCCGGCTTGGCTGCAAACAGCCCAGCCCTTGGGCGAATCAAATTCGGTCGCCAAGACCTGATCGTTCTCACTTCTATTCAACCCACAGGAGACACATTTATGTACACACAGTCGTTCAATGTGCAAGAGACCCCTGGTCAGAAAAAGACGGCACCTGTTGCCTCTTTGGAA
>JAIFMR010000166.1 GCA_020048255.1 Rhodoferax sp.
TGCGCCTGGGCCTGCGCCTGGTCGCCAGCCTGAGCGAATCAGCCGCCCAGCGCATCGTCACGGCGCGCCAGCAGCAAGGCTTCACCAGCGTGGAAGATCTGGCCTTGCGTGCCACACTGGACGCCGCAGACCTCACGGCTCTGGCCAGTGCTGACGCCCTGCAAGCCTTGAGCGGTCACCGCCGTCAGCAGGTCTGGGACGCCAGTGCCTTGCAGCGTGCGCCAGCGTTGCTGCGCGAGGCCCCGGTCCATGAGTCTGCGCTGCTGTTGCCAACAGCGTCAGAAGCCGAGGAAGTACGCTTTGACTTTGCGTCCATGCGACTCACTTTACGCTCTCATCCCTTGTCATTGCTGCGTAGTCAGCTCTCAAAACTGAAGCTGATGACGGCAGCCCAATTACATGCCCTGCCGCACGGGCGGCTGGTGCGCGCCTGTGGACTGGTCACCATGCGGCAAAGCCCGGGCACCGCCAAAGGCGTCACCTTTGTCACGCTCGAAGACGAAACCGGCTGTGTCAACGTGATCGTCTGGAAAGCCCTGAAAGAGCGGCAGCGCCCCGAGTTGCTGCACGCGCAACTGCTGGCGGTGCACGGTACCTGGCAGCGCGACCAGGACAGTTGGGGCCAGGTTTGCCATGTGGTGGCGGGTTACCTGCGTGACCTGACCCCCCTGCTTGGGGAGCTCAGCACACAAAGCCGGGACTTTCACTGAGGAAAGTTCTTAGAATAGTTCGCAAGGATGGCGACGCTGCCATTGCTCACCCCAGGCCGGCTATGCGAACTTTTAAACTGACACCTTATTTTTCATTGTTGGCGCTGATGTTGATGCTGATCGCGGGCGGCTTGTTGGGCGCCTTGGTCTGGCAGCAAGAGGTCACCCAGATGCAGCAACTGGCCGAAGACCGCAATGTCAACATGACCCGTGTTCTGGGAAATTTTTTGCGGCAAGACATTGCGCAATTGATGTCACGCTCGACCGGCATCCAGCAGGCAGAGTTGCAGGGCCTGCCCGAGATTCCCCAGCTCAAGGACAAGATTGACCCGCTGATTCGGGGTTCGGACATTGCCAAGGTCAAGATCTATAACTTGGCTGGCATCACCATCTTTTCAACCGAGACGGCGCAGATCGGCGAAAGCAAGAGCAATAACGCTGGTTTTAATGCAGCGCGTTTGGGGCGCGTGGCCAGCGAACTGGTGCACCGCAACCAGTTCAGTGCCTTTGACGGCGACCGAAGCGATGTGGACCTGCTGTCCAGTTATGTCCCGGTGTGGGAGGGCCAGCAGGTTGTGGCGGTGTTTGAGCAGTACCAGGATGTGACCCAGCCTACGCACCACATTGAACGCTCCTTGTTTCAAGTGGCGGCCATCATCTTTGCAGTGTTTGGGGTCTTGTATGTGATGCTGGTTGCTGTGGTGCGGTATGCCCAGGCGGCGCTGAGCACCCAGCAGGCCGAGCTTGAAGCCGCTAACCGCAGCCTGGACCAGCGGGTTGCCGAGCGGACCCAGGCCTTGCAGGTGAGCGAAACACAATTGCGCCAATCCGAGGCCCGCTTTCGCAGCCTGACAGAAATGTCTTCCGACTTTTATTGGGAGAGTGACGCCCAGCACCGTTTTACCTCGCGTACTCAAAGCGCCAAAGAAGCTGCTGACGCGGTGATCAACCAGACGCCGTTTGTTGGGATGTTGCGCTGGGAAGTCGCCCATGTCACGCCCGATGAAGCCGGCTGGCAAGCCCATCGGGCGGTGCTGGATGCACACCTGCCGTTTCGGGACTTTGAAATTTCACGTATGGGTGACGAGGGCACGCTGTTGTTTGTCAGTGTCAGCGGCGACCCGGTGTTTGATGTCTCGGGTGCTTTTGTGGGTTACCGGGGTGTGGGGGCCGACATCACACAGCGTAAGCAGGCGGAGGAAAAAATCTTCAAACTGGCCTTTTTTGACCCACTCACGCACTTGCCCAACCGCAGCTTGCTGATGGACCGGTTGCAACAAGCCACCTCAGCCAACGCGCATACAGGTGCTTTTGCCGCGGTGTTGATTCTCAACCTGGACAACTTCAAGTCACTCAATGACACGCGGGGTCACGCCAGTGGGGATCAGTTGCTGCTTCAGGTGGCGCAGCGTCTGGTGGGCGCGGTGCACGCGCAGGACACGGTGGCGCGCATTGGGGGAGATGAGTTTGCCGTGTTGCTGCACAAAGTAGAAGCCACGACACACCCCGATGCGGTTGCGCTGGTGGCGTCCTTGGGTCACAAGCTGCTGGCCGAGTTGAAACAGCCCTACAGCTTGACGCATTCGGACTTTCATTGCAGTGCCAGCCTGGGCGTGGCCATCGCGCAGGGGCAGGAGTTATCGGCGGGCGATATATTGCGGCAGGCCGATATGGCGATGCACCAGGCCAAAGGTCGGGGCGCCAACAACCTGGTCTTCTTTGACGCGGCCATGGAGTCCGTTGTGCTGGGCAACGCGCAGCTGGAAGCCGGTTTGAGGCGGGCCTTGCAGCACGGACAGTTTGAGCTGTATTACCAGCCCCAGGTGCTTGGCAGCACCAGCCAGATAGGGGGTGCAGAAGCCCTGATTCGCTGGATACATCCGCAACGCGGACTGGTGTCACCCACTGACTTCATTGCCCATGCCGAGCACACGGGCCTGATCCTGCCGCTGGGGCAGTGGGTGCTGGAGACCGCCTGCCAACATCTGGCGCAGTGGGCGGACCGACCGGAGATGGCACATCTGGCGGTGGCAGTCAATGTCAGCGCCCAGCAGTTCAAAATGCCGGACTTTGCCGAGCAGGTGATCGCCACACTGGAGCGCACTGGTGCCAACCCACAGCAGCTCAAGTTGGAGCTGACAGAGAGCATCTTTGCTGGCAATATCGATGAAATCACCCAGATGATGAACAGGCTCAAGGCGCTGGGTGTGGGCTTTTCGCTGGACGACTTTGGTACCGGTTATTCATCGCTGGCCTACTTGAGTCGCCTGCCGCTGGATCAGCTCAAAATTGACCGGTCCTTTGTATCTCATATCGAATCCGGGGGCAACAATGCGGTGATCTGCGCTGCCACCATCAGTCTGGCGGATGAAGTTCAGCGCTATTTTCTGAGCACCGTGCACGGCTGTGATTTGCTGCAAGGGTATTTGTTCAGCCGCCCTGTGCCTCGTGAAGATTTCGAAAGACTGGTCGCTTCCTGGCAGTCCTGATACATGCGTCACACCTTTGAAAGCCCTCATGTCCCCGACCCGCATCGCGTTTACCTCGTGTGCCCGTTTCAAGTCGGAGCTTCGGGCAAGGTGATTTATCTGGGGGCGATATTCACACCCATGCGTTGGACAGGTCCTTTTGGCCTTCGCTGGGGTTGGACAAAAACAGCTTGTTGATCCAGACCGATTCGCGGGACTCGATGGTTTTTAAAAACGCAGCAACAGCGTGCGGGTCTTTGGCCAAACTGCCAAAGCTATCAAAACCAGTCTCTAAAAAAGTCTGCAAAGCCCCCAAACCTGCAAATTCGGCGGGTCGGCGCATCATTTTGAGCATCAGGCGCAAACCCCGTTTACGGGTCAGGTCACTCAGGGCCTGGCCAATCGCCAAAACGGTGGCGAGTTGCCATTCGCGTTGCGGGCGTTGGCCAACAGCGCGCCAGGCCTCGAGATAACGCGCCGCTTGGCAGCGCTCCGTGCTGCCCATCCAGCATCGCGCCATGGCTTGGTCAAGTTCCTCAGTGACCCGGTGCAGATGGGCCAGGCTCACGGCAACACCCACCACAGGCTCTGGAAAGGTCAATTCCAGCGCCCCGGCAATGCGCGCAAACTGGGCATCGCGTTCGCTGTAGTCCTTTTCACTGTACAGCTCGGTTAAAAAAAAGCGGGCGCAGGTGCTGTACTGCGGGTCTGCGAGCAGGTCCTGATAGGCGCTGGTAAACCTTTTGGCTTGTAAGGCTTTGATGGTGGACACCGCACGACACAGTTCAGGGTGCTGGCGGGCGCCGGCTCGCAGCTCTGCGACGCGCGACATGGCTTGCCGTATTGATGTTGAGGGTTCCATCGCAGCGAAGAGTTTACGCGCGCTAAGTGCGTAAACACCACAGCTATGAAGGGAGTCTGGGCCTTTAGTCTAGAGTCACTAGGGAAAACCCTTATAGTTGCGTCATGTACGAAACCATCACGACAACCTCTGCTTCCGAGTCTGGCCATGCGCGCGTGCCCAGCGTGGTGGTGCCGATTCGCTCTTTGGGCGAGAACCACCGTGGCCGGATCGCCGAGCATCTCATGGCCTTGAACGAACAAGACCGCTATTTCCGATTTGGGTTTTCTGCCAAAGATGACCAGATTCAAAGCTATGTCGACGGCTTGAATTTCGACCGTGACGAAATTTTTGGTATTTACAACCGGCATCTCAAGCTGATTGCCATGGCGCACCTGGCTTACTCGGGCGACTCACGTCAGAACGCTTGTTCTGAGTTCGGTGTGTCGGTGTCATCGAAGGCACGGGGGCGGGGTTACGGTGGCCGTCTTTTTGAGCGGGCTGTCATGCACGCGCGCAACGAAGGGGTTCGCACCATGTATGTGCATGTGCTGACCGAAAACGTGGCCATGCTCAAAATCGCCAAACACGCGGGTGCCACCGTGGTGCGTGATGGAGCTGAGTCGGAGGCGCATCTGAGCTTGCCTGCTGCCACTTTCAACACCCAAATTGCCGAAATGGTGGAAGAGCATCTGGCGCAGGCCAACTACCGGTTCAAGGTTCAATCCAAGCAATTTTTGGACACCATGGAGCGCTTTCAGAACGTCTGGCGTCCCGCTAGCCAAAACAGCCGGCAGGGCTGACTTGCGCCTCGGGGACCTGGCCGAGTCCAAATCCGCTATCCTTGAGGTCTGTTGAACAACCGCATGTCCTGCTTTTTTGTCTGTGTCAGACCCCCATCCTACGCGTCCCGACCGGGAAGATAACCGTACTTTCTTACAAAAAATAGCGGAGTTCATTCACCCCGGACCCGATTCAACGGCCGAGCTCATCGAAGCGCTGGCCGATGCTGAGCACAACCAGCTCATCGGTGCTGACTCCCGCAAAATGCTCGAGGGCGTGATCCGCATGGCCGACATGACCGCCGGGGATGTCATGGTGCCCACCACACGCATGGAGTTGGTCAACATCGAAGATCCCTACGACGACATGATGCATGGGGTGATTGACACCGCCCATTCACGTTTTCCGGTGTTTGAAGGTGAGCGTGAAAACATCATCGGCATCCTGATGGCCAAAGACCTGCTCAAACTGCAGCGCGCGCCGGAGCTCAACATTCGGGCACTGCTGCGCCCGGCGGTGTTTGTGCCTGAGAGCAAGGGCTTGAACGACCTGCTGCGCGACTTCCAAAGCAACCACAACCATCTGGCCATCGTGATCGACGAGTTTGGCCGGGTGGCGGGCTTGATCACCATCGAAGATGTGCTCGAGCAGATCGTGGGTGAAATTGAAGATGAGTTCGACATCGATGAAGACGAAGGCGACATCTTTGGTCTGGCCGATCGCACCTACCGCGTCAGCGGTGACACCCTGATTGAGCGGGTTGAGAACGCTTTTGACGTCAAGCTCGACAGCACCGACCCGGAGGACGATTTTGAAACCATCGGTGGGCTGATCGCGCACGAGATGGGCCATGTGCCCAAGCGTGGCGAACACTTTATTCTGTCGGGCCTGGACTTTGCCGTGCTGCACACCAAGGGTGGCGCCGTGAAATGGTTCAAGGTCTCCCCGGCCGCTGATGCCGCCGTTTAGGCTGGTCGGCGGGGGTCGTCAGGCGCGGTCTATCGCAAGTGCGGTGACAGCGACAGTCCTATGCCTGCTGGCCGGCGCTTTGCAGGCCTTCAGTCTGGCGTGGCCCTTCACAATACCCAGCGCTTTGGATTCCGTGGGGCTGGTGCGCGGGCAACCGGTGTGGGCTTTGCAGTGGCTGGCGATGGCGGTGTTGGTGTTGCTGTTGCGCCAGTCAGACAGTGCTCGCCAGGCAGCCTGGCGTGGCTGGTGGTTTGCGCTGGCTTGGTTGTCGCTGACCTTTGCCTGGCTTTTTACCTCCATGCACACTTACGGCGGCCTGCCTGCGGTGCTGGCTGTCATGGCGGTACTGGCATTGGCTGGTGTGCTGGCGCTTTATTACGCCGCTGCTTGTGGATCTTTTGTGGCTCTAGCCCCGGCCCATCAAGCGGTATCAGCTATTGTTTTTGCATCTTTGTGGTTGCTGGCTGAACTGGCGCGTGGCCAGTGGTTCAGTGGCTTTGGCTGGGGCGCGGTGGGTTACGCCCAACTGGACAGTCCTTTAGCAGCCTTGTTGCCCTGGGTAGGGCAGTACGGTGTGGGCTGGGTGGCCGTCTTAGTGTCAGCGGCGCTGGCGGGGCTGCTGATAACACCGCATTGGCGGGGTCGGGCGGGCTTGGTGGTCATCCTGGCCGTGATGCTGGTCATTTCTTTTGTGTTGCCCACTCCGCAGGGCAGCAGCCAGGGTAGCTTGAGTGTCACCCTGTTGCAGGGCAATATCGCCCAGGACGAGAAATTTGAGCCAGGAACCGGTGTGCCCAAGGCCTTGCGATGGTATGGCGGACAGCTGCAGGCCAACCGCAGTGATCTCATCATCACGCCCGAGACGGCTTTGGCATTGCTGCCCGACCAGTTGCCGGACGGCTACTGGGCTGCCTTGCAGCGCCGTTTTGCCACGGGTCAACAGGCCGCCTTGGTGGGTGTGCCACTGGGGAGTTTTGAGCAGGGTTACACCAATTCGGTGGTCGGGTTCAAACCGGGGCAAAGTGAGCCCTGGCGTTACGACAAACATCATTTGGTTCCTTTTGGTGAGTTCATTCCACCCATGTTTCGCTGGTTTACCGAGCTGATGAATATTCCGCTGGGCGACTTCAACCGGGGCGGCCTGCCGCAGCCAACTTTTGACTGGCAAGGCCAGCGCCTGGCGGCAACCATTTGTTATGAAAACCTGTTCACCGAAGAGCTGGCAACCCAGTTCACCAACCCGTCACAAGCCCCCACCATTCTGTTCAACATCAGTAATCTGGGCTGGTTTGGCGAGCATGTGGCCATGGACCAGCACCTGCAGATTGCCCGCCTGCGCGCCCTGGAATTTGACCGTCCGTTTTTACTGGCCACCAATACCGGACAAACGGCCATCGTCAACCACCGCGGAGTGGTGACACATGCCGCCGTCCCGCACACGGCCGTGGCACTGCACGGCGAAGTTCAGGGGCGCAGCGGGCTCACGCCGTACGCCCGCTGGGTCGCTTCCGTGGGTTTATGGCCCTTGTGGTTGCTGGCAGGGTTGGTGCCGGGGCTTGCCGCGCTGGTCCGGCGCTGGCGCAGCTGAGACGTTTGCCATAGCCTTTTCCCCCCAATGGGTCGCTCATCTGAGAACGAAGCACACCGACAAAGCGGCAGGGTTTTCCTCTGGGAAATCTGTAAGTTATGAGATAGCATGCCGGCATGAATGTAAGGCACGGTGCGGATCCTCAGGAAGGTCAAACGGGTGAGTTTTGTCAGGCGCGCGCCTCTGGCTGGCTAGAACGCCTGAAAGTGTTGGCTCAACCGGGCATCGGGCGGCGCTTGGCCATCCTGATTTTGGCCTTCAGTTCGATGGTCACACTGTTGTCCACCGCACTCCAGCTCACACTGGAATACCGGCGCGATGTCAATGACCTGCAAACCCAGTTGGTGCAGATCGAGGTCAGCTACCACCAAAGTCTGGCCAGCAGCCTGTGGGTCACCAGTGCCAAGGACCTGATGCTGCAGCTCGAAGGCATTCTCCGACTGCCTGACATGCAGTACCTGGAGGTCCGCGCTGAAACCGGTGACGTTGTTGCCAAAGCGGGCACCGATCGTGCACATCAGGTGATCGAGCATGCGATCGCCCTGAATTACACCCATCTGGACAAAGTGCACCAACTCGGCAGCTTGCGAATCGTCGCCAATCTGGATGGTGTCTATCAAAGGTTGATAGACAAGATTCTGGTGATTCTGGTGACGCAGGGTCTCAAGACCTTTTTGGTGTCTCTTTTCATTCTCTTTCTGTTCCAGTTTCTGGTGGGACGTTACCTGCGTCGAATCGCTGATTACTCGATACGCGTCAGTCCTGAGCAGATGAATCAGCCGCTGGTGCTGGAGCGGCCTCCTTCCGAATCCCGCTCCGCTGACGAGTTGGATCAAGTGGTTCATGGTATCAACGAAATGCGCCAGAACTTGCGTGATTACATTCAGAGTCTGGCGCAAAGCGAGGGGCATCTGGCGGTGACGCTGGACTCGATCGGGGATGCAGTGATTACCACCGATGCAGAAGGTCGGGTGACGGGCATGAACCCGACGGCACAGGAGTTGACAGGGTGGTCCAAGTCCGAGGCTGTCGGCAGGCCGCTGGAGCAGGTCTTTCCAATTCTCAACAACCTGAGTCGTCAATCTGTGCCCAGTCCGGTCCAGCAGGTGCTCGAACAAGGACGCATCGTTGGTCTGGCCAATGGAACCGCTCTGATTGCACGCGATGGCACGGAGTACCAGATTACCGACAGCGCTGCGCCGATCCGGGACCACACGGGTCGGATTTATGGGGTGGTACTGGTATTTCACGATGTCACGGAGACCTACCGGGTGCAGCAGGCTGTACAGCAGTTCAAGCACACGCTGGACCAGACTTCTGACAGTGTGCTGATGTTCAATGCCGATGACTTTCTCATCTTCTATGCCAACAAGAGTACCCGGGATCTGCTGGGCTATTCAGAGGAAGAACTGTTGCGTATGCGTTTGGCGGACCTGAACCCGCGGGCGACGCCTGAGCAGTTTGCGGAAAGTCTCAAACCACTGCTGGACGGTAGTCAGAGCACGGTGAACATGCGCACCGTCCGTCGCCACAAGGATGGGCGCATTCTTCAGGTGGATGTGTCGATCCAGCTTGTGCAGCCTGACCATCAGCGCGCGCATTTCGTGAGCATTGCCCGCGATGTCAGTGACAAGATGCAGGCCGAAGCAGAGCAGCGGATTGCCGCAACCGCCTTCCAGGCGCAAGAAGGCATGATGATTGCCGATGCGTCCCAGGTGATTTTGCGGGTGAATCAGGCTTTTACCGACATCACCGGTTATGCCCAAGAGGAAATCGTCGGGCAAACGCTCAAGCTGCTTGACTCGGGCCGTCATGATGAGTCATTTTTCAGGCAGATACAGGCGGATCTGCGCGCGCAAGGCGCGTGGGCTGGCGAGATGTGGTGTCGTCGTAAAAGCGGTGACATCTATCCTGAGTGGCACACCATTCGGGTGGTCCAGGAC
>JAIFMR010000003.1 GCA_020048255.1 Rhodoferax sp.
ACATATTCTTCGCAGGGTGTACCGAACATCATGCGCAGGAAATTGCCAGCATAGCTCAGGTCGTTGCGCGGATACATGTAGGGCTGACCAATACCGTATTTGTAGGCCATGGCCACCAGAGTCGGCATCTTGGCGATCAGGCGAATGGCCGCCACATCACGGTGTTCCGGGTTGTTGATGTCGGTGCTGTCGTGGTAGAAGGCCGACAAAGCACCGACCAGACCCGTCAACACAGCCATGGGGTGCGCGTCGCGACGGAAACCACGCATGAAAAACTGCATTTGCTCGTTGACCATCGTGTGGTTGATGACCAGCTTATGGAAGTCTGAGCGCTCTTGTTTCTTGGGCAAATCACCCTTGAGCAACAGGTAGCAGGTGTCCAAGTAGTCACACTGGGTGGCCAACTGTTCAATGGGGTAACCACGGTACAGCAACTCGCCCTTGTCGCCATCGATGTAGGTGATGGCCGACTGGCAAGAAGCTGTCGACAGAAAACCCGGGTCATAAGTGAACATGCCAGTCTGTGCGTAGAGCTTGCGGATGTCAATCACATCCGGGCCGACATTGCCTTGGTATACCGGCAGTTCAACACTTGGGCTGCCGTTGCTGAACGACAGGGTGGCTTTATTTTCAGCTAGCTTCATTGGGACCTTTCGGGTGGTTCTTTCAACATACTCAAAACTTGGCAGACTTCATCTTGAACCAAATTCGCATCTACCTGAGCCAACGTCTTACGCCCAAGATGCAAATCAAGCAGATCAGAATCGCTTAAATCCATTAAAACGTTCAGACCTTGCACCTGCTTGACAGTCAGTGTGGATTCAAACCGTTTAAAGAAGCGATCGATAAAAAGATCATTTTCAAGCAGGCCCCGGCGGCAGCGCCATTTGAGCTTGCTCAGCGTTCTTTCGTCGATCAACGCGTCGGTGAGTTCCATGGCTGCAGCTTGCATCGGGCCGGTTTCAGATGGCTCTGCGCACCATCAGTTCCTTGATCTTGCCAATGGCTTTGGTGGGGTTCAAGCCCTTCGGGCAGACGTCCACACAATTCATGATGGTGGTGCAGCGGAACAAGCGATACGGGTCTTCAAGATTGTCCAGACGTTCGCTGGTGGCCTCGTCCCGGCTGTCAGCAATGAAACGGTAGGCCTGGAGCAGGCCCGCTGGTCCGACGAACTTGTCCGGGTTCCACCAGAACACCGGGCAGCTGGTGGAGCAACTGGCACACAGAATACATTCATAAAGGCCATTGAGCTCTTCACGCTCTTCGGGGCTTTGCAGACGCTCCTTTTCGGGAGGACGGGTGTCGTTCACCAGATAGGGTTTGATAGAGTGGTACTGTTGGAAAAACAGCGTCATGTCCACGATCAGGTCGCGTACCACCGGCAGGCCAGGCAGTGGTTTGAGCACGATGGTGTCTGGCAAGGTCCGCATGTTGATGAGGCAAGCCAGGCCGTTCTTGCCGTTGATGTTCATCGCATCGGAACCACAAATGCCTTCACGACACGAACGGCGATACGACAGCGTGGGGTCAATTTCTTTCAGCTTGACCAGCGCGTCGAGCAGCATGCGTTCATTGCCATCCAACTCCACATCAATCGTCTGCATGTAGGGCTTGGCGTCGGTGTCGGGGTTGTAGCGGTAAATTTGGAAAGTGCGTTTTGCCATGATGAGCTTTCGTATGCGTTTGAATTCAGAAGATCAAAAAACAGGCCGGGTTGTGTGATCTGGCCTGCAGGACATCAGAATGTCCGGACCTTGGGTGGCACCGAGGCGACCGTCAGCGGCTTCAGGTTGACCGGCTTGTAGCTCAGACTGTTTGTCGCTTTGTCCCACAGGGTGTGTTTGAGCCAGTTCACGTCATCGCGGCCCAGTGGGCAGGTGGCATCGTCCGCCGGGCGGTCGTAATCGAGCACAGTGTGTGCACCACGGCATTCTTTGCGCGCTGCAGCCGACACCATGGTGGCCTGTGCCGCCTCGATCAGGTTGTCTACTTCCAGTGCTTCAATCCGTGCCGTGTTGAAGATTTTTGACTTGTCTGCCAGTGTGATGTTGGCGACACGCTCACGCATGGCAGCCACCTTGATCACACCCTCGTCCATGCTCGCCTGGGTGCGGAACACGCTGGCGTGAGTCTGCATGACGTTGCGCAAATCGTTGGCAACGGTCTGGGCGTACTCGCCAGTCTTGGTGTTATCCAAGCGGTTGACGCGCTCCAGGGAAATATCGGCAGCGTTTTCAGGGATGTCCTTGTGCACGTCGTTTTCATTGTTGAAGTTGACGATATGCTTGCCGGCAGCACGACCGAACACCACGATATCGAGAAGTGAGTTGGTGCCCAGGCGGTTGGCGCCATGGACGCTGACGCAGGCACATTCACCCACGGCGTACAGGCCGTTGACGACAGCAGACGGATTGCCGTCTTTCGGTGCGACCACTTGGCCATTGATGTTGGTCGGAATGCCACCCATCTGGTAGTGAATGGTGGGCACCACTGGAATCGGCTCCTTGGTGATGTCGACGTTAGCAAAGTTGTGGCCAATCTCGAACACGCTGGGCAGGCGAAGCGCAATGGTTTCTGAGCCCAAGTGGGTCATGTCCAGATTGATGTAGCTCTTGTTCGGGCCGCAACCACGGCCTTCTTTGATCTCTTGGTCCATACAGCGCGACACAAAGTCGCGCGGTGCCAGGTCTTTCATGGTGGGCGCATAGCGTTCCATGAAGCGCTCACCATTGCTGTTGCGCAAAATGGCGCCTTCACCGCGGCAGCCTTCTGTCAACAACACGCCGGCGCCGGCCACACCGGTTGGGTGGAATTGCCAGAATTCCATGTCTTGCAAAGGAATGCCTGCGCGCGCAGCCATGCCCAGGCCGTCGCCGGTGTTGATAAAGGCGTTGGTGGATGCCGCAAAAATACGGCCTGCGCCGCCCGAAGCCAACATCACGGTTTTGGCTTGCAGGATGTGAATTTCACCGGTTTCCATCTCCAAAGCGGTGACACCCACCACGTCGCCTTCAGCGTCGCGGATCAAATCCAGGGCCATCCATTCCACAAAGAAGTTGGTTCTGGCCTTGACGTTTTGCTGGTACAGCGTGTGCAGCATGGCATGTCCAGTGCGGTCAGCAGCCGCACAAGCGCGCTGCACGGGTTTTTCACCGTAATTGCTGGAATGGCCACCGAACGGACGCTGGTAAATGGTTCCGTCGGGATTGCGGTCGAACGGCATGCCAAAGTGCTCGAGCTCGTAAACGACTTTGGGTGCTTCGCGGCACATGAACTCGATGGCGTCCTGATCGCCCAGCCAATCCGAACCTTTGATGGTGTCGTAAAAGTGGAAGTGCCAGTTGTCTTCGGCCATGTTGCCCAGGCTGGCGCCAATGCCACCCTGTGCAGCGACAGTATGTGAGCGTGTGGGGAAGACCTTGGTCAGAACGGCAACGTTGAGGCCAGCGTTCGAGAGACGCAACGAGGCGCTCATGCCGGCACCGCCTGCGCCGACGATCACGGCATCGAATTTGCGTTTGGAAAGTTTGGAAGTTGCAGTCATGGTGTTTTTATTAATCTGGTTTGTTGGATGTCGCAAACCAAGTCTCGGACCCTGTCTGAGTCTTGGGTGTGACGAACAGCTGTTTCAAAGCCCTAGAGGCGCCACAGAACTTGAATCGCCCAACCGGTGCAGCCCGTGAGCCAGACCATGGCAAACACATGCATCACGAAGCGGACCGCATAAGGTTTGACGTAGTCCATGAAAATATTGCGCATGCCGACCCACACGTGGTAGAACATGGACACGATGACGACAAACGTCAGGGTTTTCATCCATTGCGGTGAGAAAATGCCAGCCCACAGTTCATAACTGATGGGGCCCTTGCTAAAAATCAACTGAGCCAGAACCAGCAGCGTGAACAGCGCCATGACCACAGCCGTGACACGCTGCGACAACCAGTCGCGCATGCCATAGTGAGCACCAACGACAGTGCGGTGAGAACCATAATTGACAGACATGAATCGCTCCTGAATTAGTAAAGACCAAAAAGCTTGGCACCTAGCACCGCGGTCAGGCTGAGGGTTAGACCCAAAACAACAGCCGCGGTCTGACGACCAAAATCTTTGCCCACGTGCTCGTGGTGGGTGTCCATCCACAGGTGGCGAAAGCCTGCAATCAGGTGATGCAGGCTAGCCCAGATCAGGCCGAGTGCCACGAGTTTCCACATGAATCCAGGCAAGCCCAGCATGCCGACTTCGAACGCGGCTTTGAATTTCATGAAGGAATACTCGGAAGAAATCGACGTGTCAAACATCCAGATGATGAAGGGCATCAGAAAGAACATGATGGCACCACTGACGCGGTGCATGCCGGATGCCAAAGACGCCAGTGGCCACCGGTAGCTGACGAGACTAGGGAAATCGATGTTACGGAATTCAGGACGTTTTTTTGCTGTGCTAGCCGCTGTTTCAGACATAAGTTGCTTTCTATGTTTTGAGTCACTGCATGGTAATTGGTAGATGCCAATCACGCAGAAATTCTATTGCAATGCAGCATCATACGCTGCCATAGTCGGGTATTCATTACTCGAAATTGACACCACTGCATCAAATCATGATTTGTTGATACTTGGCAAAAATTGCCTGACGCGAAGATGACAAATCGACCGCTTAATTGATCACGTTGTGATAGTGGTGTGTGTCGGTTCGGTAGTAGCCTCTGCGCAATTCCATGGGTTCGTCCTGATAGGTGTAGGCGATGCGCTCAACACTCAGCAGCGGCGTGCCCAGAGGGACGCGCAACAGTGCGGCATGCGCCTCGCTGGCCGCAATGGCGCGAATTTTTTCCTCGGCGCGAACCATGCGGACATTGAATTCGGTTTCAAAGAGGGCGTACATCGGGCCTTGGTAATTGGCGAGCCGCTCGGCCGTCAAGCCTTTGAAGGGGGCTGCCGGCAACCAGATGTCTTCCAGAATGACGGGGATGCCACCAAAGCTGAGAACGCGGCGCGCTTGCAGGACGGTGTCGCCTGAGCGCAGTGCCAGGGCCCGGGTGACATCCGCGTTGGCGCGCGTGCGGCGACATTCCACAATGTCTCGTTGGGCTGGGCCTTCACTGCCGCGGGTGCCGCTGTCGGGAACCAGTTTGAGGAACCTGAATTGCACCTGTTGTTCCGCATGGGTGGCGACGAAGGTGCCTTTGCCTTGGCGGCGCAGCAGCAGGTTTTCAGCTGCCAGTTCGTCTATGGCTTTGCGCACGGTGCCCTGGCTGACCCGAAAGCGCGCCGCCAGGTCCATTTCACTCGGAATCGACTCGCCAGGTTTCCATTCGCCACTGCGCAAACTACCCAGAATCAATCCCTTGATTTGTTGGTAAAGCGGGCTGAAGGCTGGCGCTGGGCTAGCACTTGTGGCAATGACTGTTTGGGGCTGAATCAGATCGGGTTCAGCACCGAGATCGTTAGGAGTCTGCATGGAAGATTGTCTCGTTGTACTTGCTGTCGCTTTTTGCTAATCATATCTTATATAAGATATAAGACAAGTTGACATTTTTGCACTTTCAGGGGTACACTCCAAAAGCTCGATGCGGACAGATTTTGATCGCCCGCCCGGCGCCTACCCAAATTTTCATTACAAATTTCTGGAGTTTTACTATGAGCAAGAAACCCGTCCGTGTTGCAGTAACTGGCGCAGCTGGTCAAATTGGTTACGCCATTCTGTTTCGCATCGCCTCTGGCGAAATGTTGGGCAAGGACCAGCCTGTGGTTTTGAGTTTGCTGGAAGTTCCAGTCGAGAAGGCTCAGCAAGCGCTTCAGGGCGTGATGATGGAATTGCAGGATTGCGCATTCCCCTTGCTGGTGGGCATGGAAGCCCATAGCGACCCCATGACAGCATTCAAAGATGTGGATTACGCGATGTTGATCGGTTCGCGCCCACGCGGCCCAGGCATGGAGCGCGCCGAGTTGTTGGCGGTCAACGCTGAAATTTTCACGGCGCAAGGCAAAGCCTTGAATGCGGTGGCTAGCCGCAACGTCAAGGTATTGGTGGTCGGCAACCCAGCCAACACCAATGCCTACATCGCCATGAAGAGCGCGCCGGATCTGCCACGCAAGAATTTCACCGCCATGCTGCGTCTGGATCACAACCGTGCCCTGAGCCAGTTGGCCAGTAAAACCGGCAAGGCAGTGGCAGACATTGAAAAAATGGCAGTCTGGGGTAACCATTCGCCCACCATGTACGCTGACTACCGTTTCGCCACGATCCAGGGCGAAAGTGTCAAGGACATGATCAATGACCAAGATTGGAACGCCAACACCTTCTTGCCGACAGTGGGCAAGCGTGGTGCGGCCATCATTGCTG
>JAIFMR010000104.1 GCA_020048255.1 Rhodoferax sp.
GGATGGACATGGTTTCGATTGGGCCTTTTCCAAAATCAACGTTGCGGGTCGCCCAGGCCGAAGGAACAGCTTGTAGCTTGCCATCGCGGCGGATCAGCCCTCCGCGATGCAGGTTCTCCACCATCGTGGTTGCTGTGCCGTGAGAGGGTCGGCTGATGGCCTGAAACGCCAGGGTGAGCGACTGCGCATCGGGCATGCGCCGTTTGAGGTGGGCAGCCAAGCAGTCGCTGGGGACCACATCAAAGCCCACGCCTGGCATCAGCATGACACCACTGGCCCGTGCTTGCGGGCCCATCTTGACGAGGGATTCAAACACCTCAATTTCACCGGTGATGTCCAGATAGTTTGCGCCAGCGGTCATACATGCCTGGGCCAGGGCTTGAGCCGTTCGGGTAAATGGCCCCGCACAATTGAGCACCACACCCACATCGCTGAGCGCAGTCGCTGCCACAGCGGTGTTTTGCAGGTCAAAGATGCGATGGGAAAGTTGATGAACCTGGGCGAGCGGTTCAATATTCTGAACAGAGCGGCCCGCCAAAATGGGTTGAGCCCCTTCTTTGATCGCCAATTCGGTGATGATCTGGGCCGTGTACCCGTTGGCACC
The DNA here is from genome assembly GCA_020048255.1 of Rhodoferax sp. Taxonomy (GTDB): domain Bacteria; phylum Pseudomonadota; class Gammaproteobacteria; order Burkholderiales; family Burkholderiaceae_C; genus Rhodoferax. The sequence continues at coordinate 605 of JAIFMR010000104.1, forward strand.
GTAGATAAGAATGTTCTTGTTGGCCATGGGGCGCTTGACGTGGATGGAGGAAAAATGCAGCGCAAATACTACAACGTTGTCAGCTTCTGCCTCGAGGGCCACACCACCAATGCGCATTAAACTGTCCCACCCACACACCGACCTAAGACGGAGGAAAACGCCATGAAAGGCATGCTGGATTTTTTGGAAAAAGCCGGCTTGGTCAAAATGGACACGCCTGCAGAGCAGACGGCGCCTGAGATCGCCATCACGCATCGCGAGTCCACCGCTACAGCGCTGGATAACGCAGGTGCCTTCGCACCGCAGCAACTGGTACCCGCAGCCGGCCATCCCCTGCAGTTGGACATGATTTATGCCAACCAGGGTGTCAGCCCCTCGTTGTACCCGGCTGAACGCCTGCTGAGGCTGGTCGATGGCCTGAGCGCCATGGACGAAGCCACACGCCACATGGCCATCCAAGCCATGGATGCCGCCGACGAGTCCTGGACCATTGACGACCCGCTGGCTGACGCAGCTGCCAAGGTGCATGCCTTAACCGAACACAGCATGAGCTTGACCGTCCAACTGCAACAACTGGAACTGGAAACCCAAGCACAGCTGGATGCCATCACCAGTCGTCAGGAACAAGTCGTGGGGGACATCCGCAAGCAGATTGCTGAACTTGAAGGGCTGGTGGCCCGTGAGTTGAGCCGCTCAGCCCAGGAAACAGCCACCCAAGAAGCCAAACTCAGAGCCGCCCAAGACCAGGTTGCCCAAGACCTGGCCGAAGTAGCCCGGGTGAGCCAGCGCTTGCAGGGTCTTGCCAGCCAGTTTGGCGTGACAAAAACAAACTCATAGGAGTAAGAACATGGCCAGTTTGACACCGCTCTCCAAAGGGCTGATTGGTTTGGCAGTGGTTGGCGCCATGGCGTCGGCGGTTTGGCATCTGGTGCTGAAAGACCGCATGGGTGGCGGTGCTAGCGCCAATTGGCAAACTGCACCCACGCCCGCGCCCACCAACGCAGCGCAACCCGACCCGGCGCCCGGCGGCCAGTCCGCCACCGTGGCAACAACCGGCACAACCGTCACCTCACCCAATGGCAAACTATCTGCGGCAGAAAACTTTGATGCCGGCCGCAAATTGATGGCCAGTGGCGACTTTGCAGCCGCACGCAAACACCTGGAAGCTGCCGTCAACGCGGGGGATGGCGCAGCCGCCTGCCTGCTCGGTGAAATGACCCTGAAAGGTCAGGGCGGCATCCCAGCCAACCAGGAAGCTGCAGCCAAACTGTTCCAGTTGGCACAGTCGCGCGGTAGCATTTGTTTCGCCTCGGGCCAATAATGTCGATGGTCTCACGCACCTTGAACAAGGATTTGTCATGAAATTTCGCACCCTCACCCTGCTGGCCGCCTTGAGCGTGGGCTGGATCACCTCGGCTCATGCCCAGGGCTTTGTTTTTGGCACCGCCCAGCCGCCCGCCAAAACGGAAGCGACAACGCCCACCGGCGTGCGCAGTGCCAAGGTGGAAACCGCCCAGCGCCTGCTGGCGCGCATGGGCCTGCTGCGCGAAGCCCCCAGCGGCTTGCTGACCCCTGCCACCCAGGAGGCGATCCGCACTTTTTCCAGCAAAAATGGTCTGGCACCGACCACCCAGGTGACGGACACCCTGCTGAACGCCATCCGTCGCGTGATCTGGACCACACAAAACTGGTCCAGCGGCAACTACAAGGGCCGAGAAAAGCTGGTGGATGCCGCTGGGCTGCGTGAGGCGCAAATTTTGTTGGGCAAGCTGGGTTTCAATGCCGGGCCGCTGGACGGCACCTTTGGCCCGCAAACCCAGGTGGCTACCGAGGCGTTTCAAGAATCCCAGGCTGTCACGGTAGACGGCCTGATCACCGCCACGGTGTTGATGAACCTGCGCCGCGCTGTGAATGGCGTGGGTGCCAGCGCGAAGAGCACGGTGCGCCTGCTCAACTGGCCCGATTACATTGAACCCAGCGTGCTGCAGGACTTTGAGAAAGAAACCGGCATCCGCGTGATCTACGACATTTTTGCCGGCAACGATGACCTGCAAACCAAGCTGGGTTCTGGTGGCACACCGTATGACGTGGTGTTCCCCACTGCCAACGCTGTGCCTGCAATGGCCGCCAAAGGCCTGCTGGGCAAACTCGACAAGTCCAGCCTGAAAAACCTGGCCAACATCGACCCCCGGGTCGATGCCACACTGCGGTCCTGGGACAAGGACGGCGCCTACAGCCTGCCCTACATGTGGTACACGGTGGGCATCGCCTGGAACGCCAAGCTGACCCCCAAAGCCTTTGCCATGGACACGCTGGTCAACGTGTTTGACCCGGAAATCGCCCGACGCTTTCAGTCCTGCGGCGTGGGTGTAGTGGACTCGGCCAGCGACGTGGTGCCCCTGGCTGCTATGGCAGGCGGTGTGCCCAAATGGGACAGCAAGAAGTCTCTGGCAGCAGCTGCCAAAGTGCTTGACGGTATTGCCGGCATTGTCAAGGTCATCCCGACCGACCAGTTCATTGACTCATTGGCGACCGGCAAAGTCTGCTTGGCGATTGGTTTCTCGGGCGATGCGGTGCAGGCCCAAGCCAAAGCCCGCGGCCAGGTTGAATACCGCGTGCCATCCGACGGCGGCCTGTTGGCCATTGATGCCATGGCCGTGCCAGCCAATGCCAAAAACAAGCGCGAAGCCCACCTGTTCATCGACTACGTGCTGCGCCCACAGGTGATTGCCAAAATCTCCAACACCGTGGGGTATGCCAACGCCAACCTGAAGGCCGGGGAATTCATGAGTGATGCCGTCAAATCCAACCCGGCGGTGGTGCCCAGTACCACCGCGCTGAGCCGCTCGTCACCGATCCCGATCCTGTCGGAGCAGGATCAGGTGGAAATCGCCCGCATCTGGGCCAGGTTTGCCAAATAGGGCTGCGCCGACTCGTCACGTGGACAACAAACCGTCTTACCTGAGCGCTTTTCTAAAACACCCGACCAATCGAGTTGCCTTGCTGGCGGCCGGAGTGGTGGGTATTTTTGCGTCTATTCCCCTAGGCTGGGCGGGCTTAGCTGCCGTGGGGGTGGTGGCGCTGGGGTCTGAAATTCTGGCCGCGCTGGCCATCCCCAGCCTGCCCTCGTTTCAGGCCGCAGTCGACCGTGCCCAACACCAGCAGATGCGCGCCCAACGTCGCCTGCAACTGCTGACCGAGATCAGCAACTACGGCGACACGCGCGCGCTGGACACCTACCAGCACATGGCCTCCCGGGTGCAAGCCCTGTACCCAACGGCTGATGACAAGCGCTCACCCCTGACCCGTGCCGATGTCGACAAACTCGAAGACCTCACCATCGAATACCTGGGCCTGAGTGCCGTCCACCTGTCACTCAAACAGCGCAAGGACAACGCCAGCGAAGACACCGTCGCCAAGCGCATCAGCAGCATTCAGGCGCAATTGCAAAACATGGCGTTACCCGAGGACGAACAGCGCCAGCTGCGCAGTGCCCTGGCCGAGTACACCGAGGTGCAGCAGCGCTCTCGGCGCCTGGCCACGCGCCGCAGTGCGCTGGAGGCCACGCTGATTTCTTTGCCCGACAAGATGGAAGAGGTCTACCAGCTGGTCATTACCTCACCTTACTCGACCGAGATGGGTGGCAAGCTTGAGGAATCCCTGTCACGTCTGCGCATTGCCGAAGAAGTTGCCGCCGAGTTCGACACCTCAGAGCTTTCAGACTTCAAACCAGCCAAGACAACCCGGCCATCAGGCACCGCATTCGGGCGAGCTGCCCAGCAGGCTGCCCACACCGCCAAAACTTGATCACCACCCCTTTCCAACGTCTTTTCAGGAGAACCCCATGGCCAACAACGCAATATTCGCCCGCCTCGCCAACCTCTGGACCGGTTTTGTCAGCCTCTGGGTGTCCGATGTGGAAAAAGCCCACCCCGAAATCGCCTACCAAAACGCCATCGCCTCAATGATCGAGAAGTACGCCCAGCTCAAGGCGGCCACCGGGGCCATCATTGCCCGCCGCCAGGAGATCACATCGCGCCTGGACACGGCCGAGCGTGAACTCGCGGCTGTCGCCGCGGATCTGGAAACAGCCCTTGCCACCAATCAGGACGACCTGGCCGTGGTCCTGATCCAGAAGAAAAATGCGCTGGATGCCGCCATCACCGAATTGCGGGCTGATGCCACACAAGCCACTGCGGATGCCGACAACGCCAAGGATTCCCTCACCCAGGTTAAAACCGAGATCGACAAACTCAAGGCAGAAAAGGACCGCATGCTGGCACAAATGCACAGCGCCCAAGCCCGGCTCAAAATCCAGGGTCAGCTCGATGGCCTGTCTGTCGATGCCGAAGTGCAGGCTCTGGGTGCGGTGCGTGACCACATCAAAGGCCAAGTAGCCCAAGCCAGCCTGGGCTCCGAGTTGCGCGAATCCGACCTGGATGTGCGCCTGAACAAGCTGCGCCAAAGCAGCGGAAGCGTTACTGCCAAGGCGCAGCTGGATGCCCTCAAGCAAGCCCGCGCTGCCGCCCAGGCCGCACCGGCCAAGAATCTCTGAGTCAGGCAGAGAGCGCGATTCCATCATGAGCGTCACCATGAGTACGGCCATCAGCCCGCGCAACGCCCTGCCCCGCTGGGCCGAAACCCTGCGACAAAAGTACCTGGCGGGGGAGGCTTCCACGTTTGTGCTCTACCGCAATGTCTTTGATAACTTTCTGGTGGCTGGCAACTTGCACAACCTGCAGTCCTTTCTGGTGGACGAATTGTTTCGTGACACCAAAAAGAACGTGGTCGAGGTCAGTCTGGAGCGAGGCATCCGGCATCTGAACGGCAAGCCCGGCGCAGCGCTGTCTGCACCAGCCGATCTGAATGGCGACGACACCGAACTGCTGCCCAAGCTGCACCGGCTGGAGGCCCAGATGCGCGGCGAACAGAGCACCGCGGTCATCGTGCCCTATGCCGATGCACTCTTGCCCGCGGGTGACCCCAGCTTCATGGCGCAAACGGATCGCCAAACCTACCTGGCGTTTCATCGCTGGTCGCTCGACAAAACCCTGACCAGCGGTGACAACATCACGATCCTGATCACCGAATCGCTCAACGCCATCAACCCAGGGCTGCTGTCCAACCCCAAAGTGGCGGCTGTCGAGATCCCGATGCCGGACCTGGACACACGGCAAAAAGTGATTGCCTTTTTTGCCCCCAAGCTCGCACCAGAGCAAATCACGCTGTTTTCCGAGCGCACCGGCGGACTGCGCACGGTGCAATTGGCCAGCATTCTGGCCAGTTCCCAAGGCCATGGTCTGAGTGAGCCGGAGCGGCGCACGCTGATCTTGCAGCTACTGCAAGGCACGCCCGATGCCGAATCCCGCGCTGCCACCCTGGCCACCATCACCGCTGGCATGACCCCAGCCGAGATTGGCAAACTGATTGAGCCCGGTAAAACCCTGCCTGCCAGCGACCCGAACGCCGAGGTGCTCAAGGTCATCCACGCGCGCAAGCGCGAGATGATTGAGAAAGAGTGCGCCGGCCTGATCGAGTTCATTGAGCCCAAACACGGTCTAGCCAGTGTCGGCGGGCACGAGAACATCAAGAGTGAACTGCTGGCGATTGCCAAGAACCTCAAAGAAGGCAACACCACCCTGACACCGATGGGCCTGCTGGCCGTCGGCCCCATGGGCTCTGGCAAAACCTTTGTGATCAAGGCCTTTTTGAAAGAGGC
>JAIFMR010000229.1 GCA_020048255.1 Rhodoferax sp.
GTGATCTTCATGCAAAGAAAGGGGCTCAAGCCCTTGCTGAACTTGCGCAGACTGCTGCAAAAAAAGAAGCAACTTTGGTCAAGTAAAACGCCGTTCAACACAGACTGAATGACGTCAAGACGAATAGGAATACATCATGGGAAAAGTAACGGGTTTCATGGAATTTGAGCGTCTCGAAGAAGGCTATAAGCCGGTGGCGGAGCGCTTGAAGAATTACAAAGAGTTTGTGGTGGGTCTGGACGATGCGCAGGCCAAGCAGCAAGCCGCGCGCTGCATGGACTGCGGCACGCCGTTTTGCAACAACGGCTGCCCGGTCAACAACATCATTCCGGATTTCAACGACCTGGTGTTTCAAGGTGATTGGCAAAACGCGATCGATGTGCTGCACAGCACCAATAATTTTCCGGAATTCACCGGGCGTATTTGCCCTGCACCCTGTGAAGCGGCTTGTACCTTGAACGTGAACGACGAAGCTGTCGGCATCAAGTCGATTGAACACGCCATTATTGACCGCGCCTGGTCTGAAGGTTGGGTCAAGCCGCAACCCGCGCAGCACCCAACGGGCAAGAAAGTCGCTGTGGTGGGTTCGGGCCCGGCCGGCATGGCGGCGGCGCAACAACTGGCCCGCGTCGGTCACGCTGTCACCTTGTTCGAAAAGAATGACCGCGTCGGCGGCTTGCTGCGTTACGGCATTCCCGACTTCAAGATGGAAAAGACGCATATTGACCGCCGCGTGGAGCAGCTGAAGGCAGAGGGCGTCACCATTCGCACCGGTGTCATGGTGGGCGCGCTGCCCAAGGGCAGCAAGGTCACCAACTGGGCCAAGGAAACCGTTTCGCCTGAGCAACTCCAGAAGGAGTTTGATGCGGTGCTGCTCACCGGCGGCTCCGAGCAGTCGCGCGATTTGCCTGTGCCGGGTCGCGACCTGGACGGTGTTCACTTCGCCATGGAGTTTTTGCCACAGCAAAACAAGGTCAATGCCGGTGACAAGCTCAAAGCCCAATTGCGCGCCGACGGTAAACATGTCATTGTGATTGGTGGTGGTGACACCGGCAGTGATTGCGTGGGCACCAGCAACCGCCACGGTGCGGTGAGCGTGACCCAATTTGAGGTCATGCCGCAACCGCCAGTCGAAGAGAACCGCCCCATGACCTGGCCCTACTGGCCCATGAAGCTGCGCACCAGCTCCAGCCACGATGAAGGCTGCACCCGCGAATTTGCCATTTCCACCAAGGAGTTCATGGGCGAAAAGGGCAAGGTCACCGGTTTGAAGACAGTACATATCGAATTCAAGGATGGCAAGATGGTCGAGGTGGCAGGTACCGAGAAGACCTACCAGGCCGATCTGGTGCTGCTGGCCATGGGCTTTGTGAATCCTGTTGCCACCGTGCTGGAAGCCTTTGGTATCGACAAGGATGCGCGCGGCAATGCCAAGGCCAGTACCGACTTCATCGGCGGCTACGCCACCAACGTGCCCAAGGTATTTGCCGCAGGCGACGTGCGCCGCGGGCAGAGCCTGGTGGTGTGGGCCATTCGCGAGGGCCGTCAGGCCGCGCGTTCGGTGGACGAATTTTTGATGGGTTTCAGTGACTTGCCTCGTTGACCTGAAAGCCGTTTCATTGCGCTTGGCCACGGCAGTTAGCTGCCATCACTTATGATCGGGATGCCGGGTTAACCCCCGGTCTTTCTTTTTATATGTCTCCCCAACCCTCATCTTCCCTTGTTGAATTGAGTCATCTGTGCTTTGGCTATGGTGACCGCCTGATCCTGGACGACGTTTCCCTGACTATTCCGCGTGGCAAGGTCACCGCTTTGATGGGTGCGTCTGGTGGGGGGAAAACCACTATTTTGCGTTTGATCGGGGGGCAGAACCGGGCGCAATCGGGTCAGATGCTTTTCGACGGGCAGGACGTGACCCCGATGAACCAGACCCAGATTTACGCCGCACGACGCCGTATGGGCATGCTGTTTCAGTTTGGCGCTTTGTTTGCGGATCTGAGCGTGTTTGAGAACGTTGCTTTCCCCCTGCGCGAGCACACCGATTTGTCCGAGGCATTGATTCGAGACATCGTGCTGATGAAGCTCAACGCGGTGGGCTTGCGTGGTGCACGTGATCTCATGCCCAGTGACCTCTCCGGGGGAATGGCGCGGCGTATTGCTCTGGCGCGTGCCATTGCACTCGACCCCGAACTGGTCATGTACGACGAACCGTTTTCTGGGTTGGACCCGATCTCCCTGGCCATTGCAGCGCGCCTGATCCGGGCGCTGAATGATTCCATGGGCTTGACCAGCCTGTTTGTCTCGCATGAGTTGGAGCAAACATTTGCCATTTCTGACCATGTCATTATTTTGGCGAATGGCAAGATTGCGGCCCAGGGCACACCGGAAGAGGTGCGTCGCAGTACCGATCCGCTGGTCTATCAATATGTCAATGCCTTGTCGGATGGGCCGGTGCGTTTTCATTATCCCGGCCCCGGCATTGCCGAAGATTTTGGTGCCGAGGTGGCGGCATGAGTTGGTACAAGCCAGCGGATATCGGATTTTCGGTGCGTAACCAGTTGGCTGACCTCGGGGTAGGGGCGCGCCTGTTTGTGCGCTTGCTGATGACGCTGGGCAGCAGCTTCAAGCGTTTTGGCCTGATTCGCGATCAAATGCACTTTTTGGGCAATTACTCGTTGGCCATCATCGCCGTGTCGGGCTTGTTTGTGGGTTTTGTATTTGGCTTGCAGGGCTATTACACCTTGCAGCGCTATGGCTCGTCTTCGGCGCTGGGGCTGTTGGTGACGCTGACGCTGGTGCGTGAGTTGGGCCCCGTGGTGACGGCCCTGCTGTTTGCCGGGCGTGCCGGCACGTCGCTTACGGCAGAGATTGGTCTGATGAAGGCCGGTGAGCAGATCAGCGTGATGGAAATGATGGCCGTGGACCCTGTGTTGCGGATTCTGGCGCCCCGCTTTTGGGCCGGTGTACTGACCATGCCCTTGTTGGCTGCGGTGTTTAGCACCATGGGCATCATCGGCGGCTGGGCGGTGGGTGTGCTCATGATCGGTGTCGACGCGGGGTCATTCTGGAGCCAGATTCAGAGCGGCGTTGACGTATGGAAAGACGTGGGCAACGGCATCCTCAAAAGCATTGTTTTCGGTTTTACGGTAACCTTTGTAGCGCTGTTGCGTGGCTTTGACGCCCAGCCCACGCCCGAGGGTGTGGCCAGCGCGACGACGCGCACCGTGGTCATTTCTTCATTGGCGGTGTTGGGTCTGGACTTCATCCTGACTGCCATGATGTTCACCATATAAGCGACGCATGTCCCACAGCGCAGCCACGACAGTTAGAAAGGTATTGAATGCAACGGTCAAAAAATGATGTTTGGGTGGGTCTTTTTGTGTTGATAGGTGCATTGGCGATTCTGTTTTTGGCGCTCCAATCTGCCAACTTGCTGAGCCTGAGTTTTCAAAAAACCTACCAGGTGACTGCCAAATTCGACAACATTGGTGGCCTCAAACCCAAGGCTGCAGTGCGCAGTGCGGGCGTGGTGGTGGGGCGGGTTGAAAAGATCACCTTTGACGACAAGTCTTTTCGCGCGCTGGTGACCTTGAGTATGGAGAACCGCTACGCCTTTCCCAAAGACAGCGCGTTGAAGATCCTGACCAGCGGCCTGCTCGGTGAGCAGTACCTCGGGCTGGAGCCTGGTGCGGATGACAAGTTGCTGGTGGCGGGCGATGTGGTGGGCAACACCCAGTCTGCCGTGGTTCTGGAAAACCTGATCAGTCAATTTTTGTATAGCAAGGCGGCCGATTCGGTGTCGCCCAATGCGGCAGATTCACCTAAGTAAACAAGATGATCCGAAGCCTTATTTTTTCCGGTTTCAAAGGCCTGGCTGCGCGACTGGGGTGCTTGGCGGTCGTGCTGCTGTTGACCGCCTGTGCCTCTGGCCCCAATGCCAATCCGCGTGACCCGCTCGAGCCCTTCAATCGCGGCGTGTATGGTTTCAATGATGCGGTGGACCGTGCGGTGCTCAAGCCGGTGGCCACCGTTTATCGCGATACCTTGCCGTCGGCGGTGCGCACGGGTGTGACTAATTTCTTTGCCAATTTGAAAGACGTGTGGTCGGGTGTGAACAACGCCCTGCAACTTAAACCGCTGGAAAGTGCCGAGAGTTTCATGCGTTTTGGTGTCAACACCGTGTTTGGTTTGGGGGGCGTGATTGATATTGCCAGCGACATGGGCATAGCCCGCCATACCAAAGACTTTGGCCACACGCTGGGCTACTGGGGTGTCGGGCCGGGGCCGTATCTGGTGTTGCCACTGCTCGGGCCTTCGACTGTGCGTGACACGGCGGCCCTGCCGGTCGACTCCCAAGGCAATTTGGTGTCCAGCATCAGCGATGTGCCCACCCGCAACACCACCACGGCAGTGAATTTGCTGGATCAACGCGCGCGTTTGCTTGATGCCAGCAAAATGCTCGACGAAGTGGCTTTGGATGCTTACAGCTTCACTCGGGACGCTTACTTGCAGCGGCGCCGCAGCGCGGTCTTTGATGGCAATCCGCCGGACGAAGACGAAGCTGCGCCAAGCCCTGATGGCAACGCTGTCAAATAATTTTTGAGATGGAATCATCATGAAACGACGTTTTTTGCTGCAGTTTTTACCCTTGATGACTGCCACAGCGCTAACTTTAGGAGCCGGCCCGGCGCTGGCCGCTGACGAAGCACCTGATGCCCTGATTGACCGGCTCACCAAAGAGGCTCTAGACACCCTGCAAGCCGACAAAGCAGTGCAGGCGGGTGATGTGGCGCGCCTGCTCGAGGTGCTCGATCAAAAAATCATGCCGCACCTGGACTTTCAACGCATGACTGCTTCAGCTGTGGGGCCAGCTTGGCGCCAAGCCAGCCCCGAGCAGCGCAAGCGGCTGGAGACCGAGTTCAAAACGTTGCTGGTGCGGACCTATGCCGGTGCCATGAGCCAGGCCAAGAACCTGACTTTCAGTGTCAAGCCCATGCGCTCGGCACCGGATGACAAAGAGGTCATTGTGCGCACCTTGATCAAGGGGCGAGGCGAGCCGGTGCAGCTGGATTACCGCCTGGAGAAAACGCCTGGCCAAGGCGCCGGCTGGAAAATTTATAACCTTAATGTGCTGGGCGTCTGGCTGGTGGACACCTACCGCAGCCAGTTTTCCCAGGAAATCAATGCCAAGGGGCTCGACGGCCTGATTGCCACGCTCACCGAACGCAACAAGTCCAACGCCGCTTCGGGTGCCAAGCCCGCCAAAGGTTAAGCAGCGTGCTGACTTTACCGCCATCGCTGACACAAACCACCGCAACGGCTTGCCTGCGCGAGTTGGGCGAGGCGTTGCCGGCTGAGTCCGCCACCGTGGTCGTCGACGCCACCGCCCTCACGCTGTTTGACTCGGCCGCGCTGGCCGTGCTGCTGGAGTTGCGTCGCGAAACCATGAAGCTGGGTAAAACTTTCGCCATGACTGGCATGCCCGAGCGTTTGGCCGATTTGGCACAGTTGTACGGCATCTCCGAGTTGTTGCCGGTCCAGGCGGCGTGACTCGCCGGTAAAATTGCGGCCCCATGCCCGCTATCTCGTTCCAATCGGTCTCCAAAGCCTATCCGTCTCCCCGTAGCCCACAGGGCGACAGCTTTCTGGCGCTCAATGACGTCAGCCTGGACATCGAAGAAGGTGAATTCTTTGGCTTGTTAGGCCCCAACGGTGCCGGCAAAACCACCCTGATCACTATTTTGGCGGGTTTGGCGCGCGCCACCTCGGGCCGCGTCACCGTGCTGGGTAGCGATGTGCAAACCGACTATGCCCAGGCCCGGCGCAAGTTGGGAGTGGTGCCGCAAGAGCTGGTGTTTGACCCATTTTTCAATGTGCGAGAAGCGCTGCGCTTCCAGTCGGGCTATTTCGGCGTCCGAAAAAACGAGGTCTGGATTGACGAGCTGCTGGAAAACCTGGGGCTGACCGACAAAGCCCATGCCAACATGCGCGCCCTGTCAGGGGGCATGAAACGCCGGGTGTTGGTGGCCTTGGCTCTGGTGCACAAGCCCCCGGTCATCGTGTTGGATGAACCCACTGCCGGGGTTGATGTGGAGTTGCGTCAAACCTTGTGGGCGTTTATTGCCAAACTCAACAAACAAGGCAGCACGGTGCTGTTGACAACCCATTACCTGGAAGAAGCCGAGGCCTTGTGTGGCCGCATCGCCATGCTCAAGGCGGGTCGGGTCGTAGCGCTGGACAGCACCAGCGCCTTGCTCAAGGCCGCCTCCAGCAATGTCTTGCGCTTCAAAATTGACAGCGACTTGCCGC
>JAIFMR010000211.1 GCA_020048255.1 Rhodoferax sp.
GACAAAACCTTTGGCATACTCATCTCATGTCTCAGATTGTTGATTTGAAATGAACCCGGTTACCCGCTTAAGTGTGTTCAGCGTCAGCCTGTCAGGTGTTCTGTTGCTGTCGGCGTGTGGGACTTCACCGCCCATGCGGCAAATTGTGCCGACGACAGAAACTGCAGACATTCCCGCCAGACTCTCGGTGCACCAGGCTCACGACGTCACCATTTATGCTTTGGGATTGGTCGGCACGCCTTATCGCTACGGGGGTAACACGCCAGAAAGTGGTTTTGATTGCAGCGGGCTGATTGGTCATGTGTACCAGTCCCGTGCCAGCGTCGCCGCGCCACGGACGGTGTCACGCCTGCAGTTTTGGGGGTCTGTCATTTCCAACCAACAAGTCCGCTCGGGCGACCTGGTGCTGTTTGCCCAGCGCGATGGGGCAACGCACGCCGGTATTTACGTGGGCGAGGGGCGCTTTGTCCATGCACCCTCTACCGGGGGCACGGTGCGGCTGGACAACGTGAATTCAGCCTACTGGGCCAAGCAACGGCCCACTTTCAGGCGGCCCTGATCCGCCGCCTTATGCCTCACATCTGTGCGTAATTGGGTCCGCCCCCCCCCTCAGGCGTGACCCAGACGATGTTTTGCGTCGGGTCCTTGATGTCGCAGGTCTTGCAGTGCACACAATTGGCCGCGTTGATCTGCAAGCGGTCTGCCCCCTTGTCATCCTTGACAAACTCATACACGCCGGCCGGGCAATAGCGTGCCTCCGGCCCGGCGTATTTGGCCAGGTTGACATTCACCGGCACAGAGGCATCTTTCAATGTCAAGTGCGCCGGCTGGTTCTCTTCATGCGCCGCACTGCTGATGAATACGCTGGAGAGGCGGTCAAAAGTCAGCTTGCCATCCGGCTTGGGGTATTCGATCGGTTGGCACTCGGCAGCGGGCTTCAGGTAGGCATGGTCCGGCTTGTCCCGGCGCACCGTCCAGGGCATTCTGCCGCGCAGTCCAAACTGCTCCAGCCCGTTCATCAGTGTGCCCACCCGCAGACCATACTTGAACCAGCTCTTGAAGTTGCGTGACTTGTTCAACTCAGTGTAGAGCCAGCTTTGCTCAAATGCTTCCGGGTAGGCGCTGAGTTCATCTTGGGCTCGGCCTGCGGTGACGGCGGCAAATGCAGCCTCTGCGGCCAGCATGCCCGACTTGATGGCAGCGTGGCTACCCTTGATGCGACTGACATTCAGAAAACCGGCATCACAGCCCACCAGGGCGCCACCAGGGAAGACGGTCTTGGGCAATGACAACAGGCCACCGGCCGTGATGGCACGGGCGCCGTAAGCTATTCTTTTGGCAGTCACTTCGCCTTTTGAGTTTTCCAGGTACCAGCGGATGTTGGGGTGGGTCTTCCAGCGCTGGAATTCTTCAAACGGGCTCAAATACGGGTTTTGATAGTTCAAGCCAGTGATGAAGCCCATGGCAATTTTGTTGTCAGCCATGTGGTACAGGAAGGAGCCGCCATAGGTGGCATCGTCCATCGGCCAGCCAGCGGTGTGCACCACCAGGCCAGGCTCATGACGCTCAGGATCGACTTCCCAGACTTCCTTGATGCCTATGCCGTAGCTTTGCGGGTCACAACCCTCATCCAGGTTGAACTTGGCAATGATTTGTTTGCCCAGGTGGCCGCGTGAGCCTTCGGCAAAGATGGTGTACTTGCCCAACAGCTCCATGCCAATCTGGAAGTTGGGGCCGGGTTCTCCGTTCTTTTCCACTCCCATGTTGCCGGTGGCTACGCCTGTCACTGCACCCGCGTCGTTGTACAGGACTTCAGCAGCAGCAAAGCCGGGGAAGATTTCCACACCCAGGCTCTCGGCCTGTTCACCCAACCATTTTGTGAGGGCCCCCAGGCTGATGATGTAGTTGCCGTGGTTCTGGCTGCAGGGGGGTAACAGGAAGTTGGGGGTGCGATAGCCCGTGGTCTCACTCAGAAACAGCATGGCCTCGTCAGTGACCGGTTGGTCCAAGGGGGCGCCGAGTTCTTTCCAGTTGGGAAGCAACTCGGTGAGGGATTGCGGGTCCAGCACGGCACCGGAGAGGATGTGGGCGCCGGGCTCAGAACCTTTTTCCAGCACGACCACGGAGACTTCCTTGCCTTCTTTGGCAGCGAGTTGCTTGAGGCGGATGGCGGTGGACAGGCCAGCGGGGCCACCGCCGACCACCACCACGTCGTAGTCCATCGATTCGCGGGGGCCGTGTTGGGTCAGGATTTCTTGGGGGGTCATGGGTTACTCGCTTGATAATGAGAGAGGTCAGGTGCCTGAATGCCAATTGTCTGATGTAGCAAACAATTTTAGGGTTGGATTTGCGCACAATGGAGCGGCAATAGAGTTGCACATCTATTTACAGGAGAAACAAACATGGCTTACAGCATAGATTTATCAGGGCGAGTGGCCTTTATCACGGGCGCGTCCGGTGGCTTGGGGGCCCAGTTTGCCCGGACCTTGTCGGCTGCTGGTGCCGCCGTGGTGCTGGCCAGCCGCCGTGTCGACAAGCTCAAGGAATTGCGGGCCCAAATTGACGGTGAAGGCGGCGATGCGCACGTGATTGAGCTGGACGTGACCGACCACGCTTCCATCAAGTCGGCGGTCGCCCACGCCGAGACCGAGGTGGGTTCGATTGACATCCTGGTCAACAACTCGGGGGTCAGCACCACTCAGCGCATTCAGGATGTCAGCGAGTCAGATTTTGAGTACATGTTTGACACCAACGTGAAAGGTGCTTTTTTCGTCGCGCAAGAGGTGGGCAAGCGCATGTTGGCGCGCTCGCAAGGCTCGGCACCGGGCAGCTTCACCGGTGGGCGGATCATCAATGTGGCCTCCACCGCCGGCTTGCGGGTGTTGCCCAAGATTGGCGTGTATTGCATGAGCAAGGCGGCGGTGATTCAGATGACCAAGGCCATGGCGCTGGAGTGGGGTAAGTTTGGCATCAATGTGAACGCCATTTGCCCCGGCTACATTGACACCGAACTCAACCACCAGCATTGGCAAACCGAGGCCGGACAAAAGTTGGTGCAAATGCTGCCACGCAAGCGTGTGGGTCAGCCCCAGGACCTGGACGCGCTCATAGTGATGTTGTGTTCGGACCAAAGTCACTTCATCAATGGCGCGGTGATCTCGGCCGATGACGGCTTTGGCGTCTAGCGCGAGCCACTCGATTTCGCGCCACACCTGGATCGGCATCGCTGCCGGGTTGGGTGCTGGGGCTTTATGGGGCATGGTGTTTGTAGTGCCGCGTATGACGCCGGGCCTGTCGTCGGTGGATTTGACTGCGGCACGTTTTGTCAGTTTTGGGGCCATGGCGGCCTTGGTTATGTTGCTGAATTGGCGCTCGCACACCTGGCCCAGTTGGCATCAGGCGGCCAGTGCAGTAGGCATGAGTCTGCTGGGGGCCACCGGTTATTACCTGTTACTGGCGCAATCCATTACCGCTGCTGGCAGCGAGGTGCCCACGCTCATCATTGGCACGATTCCGATTTGGGTCATGTTGTTGGGCAAACCCATGCATCTGAAGTGGTCGGCGCTGGTCCCGGGTCTGTTGCTGACGGCGGCGGGCTTGGCGCTGATGATGCAGGCGTCTCTGGCGCATGTTGTGGAGCAGCCACTGGAGGGCCAGGATTTTTGGTGGGGGGTGTTGCTGGCGTTGGGGGCCATGGCCAGCTGGACCGCTTTTGCCTTGCTGAACGCCGCCTGGCTCAAACGCCACCCTGAAGTCAGCGCCACCGAATGGGCCAACTGGCTGGGCCTGGCCACCGGCGCCGGCGCCCTGCTGTTGTGGATGCTGGCAGGTTCGGAGTCAAAAGTGCTTCTGGCCCTGGACGGTAAAGCGCTCATAGCTATTTATTGCATAGCGACAGGCATCGGTGCCGGCTGGGCCGCCAGCATTCTGTGGAATATGGCCAGCCAGCGCTTGAGCGTGAGTTTGTGCGGCCAATTGATCGTGAGCGAAACCTTGTTTGCCCTGTTGTATTCATTTGCCTGGGACGGTGCCTGGCCACAATGGAGTCAGTGGCTGGCTGCAGGCTTGTTCACCCTGGGCATATTGGCGTCGGTCCGGGCGCACCGCTGATTTCATTTCCATATCAATCCGACATGTTGTTGCAACGCCATGCCCTCCCAATGCATCTGAAGATGCATTGGGACACACGTCTGTACTGTCTGCGGCTTCGCGCCTAGTGTCGTATCGATCTGGAAACGGAATGACACCGCGCGGCAGACGCGATTGAAATCACTGGAGTCATGAATGAAATTTGAAATCCCGGACAACAAAAAGAAAGTTTTTGACGGGGTGGTGACGATTCGCTGGGGTGACATGGATGCCATGGGACACGTCAACAACACCACCTACTTTCGCTACATGGAAACCGTGCGCATTGACTGGATGCGCGCAGTCGGCAGCATGCCCAACCCGTTGGGCGAGGGCCCGGTGATCGTGAATGCGTTTTGCAACTTTTACAAGCAGCTCGAATACCCGGGTGACGTGCTGGTCAAGATGTACGCCAGCGACCCCGGGAGAACCACGTTCGAGACCTGGACCACCATGGAGATGGTGGACCAGCCCGGTGTGATTCACGCAGCCGGCGGTGCCACCACCATCTGGGTCGATTTCCCGAAACAAAAAGCCATTGAATTGCCGCAGTGGATGCGTGACATCGTCAGCTGAGGCTCGGGCCTGACGCCCGACAGCACTGCAACGCGGTTTAGACCGTGAAATGTCCGCTGGCAATCAGGCGGTCGACTTCTGCCTCGGCTTCCATCCAGTCGGCAGCCGGGTTGCCCAGGGTGAAGCCACGGCGCTCGGCGATATAGAACGCGGCCACTGAAACGTAGTGGTTGCGTTGCTCGGTGGTCAGAACCGGCTTGGGTGCGGTAGACGCCTTCAGAGCGGTCTTGGGCGCGCCCACTTTTTTGGCTGCAGGTTTGGCTGCGGTGGTGGTCGGTGCAGTTACTGTCTTGGCAACTGCCTTGACTGCGACCTTCGCGGGCGCTTTGGCCACAGGCTGGGCGGCGGGAGCCGCAACGATCTTCTTTTCAGCAACTGGTTTGCTGGCTACCGTTTTGCTGGGCGCAGCTTTGACGGCCGCCGTTGTGGCACTGGGCTTCTTCGTGGTCGTGACCATGGTGTTTCCTTGAGGTTGAAGGTGAATTCATTGTGAAGTGACCGTGTGTCCAATCGTTTGACCCAGGTCACTAAAAAGCAAGAGCAAAACCCGTGCCATACGGCAGGGCAGGCTGTTGATTTTAAACCGGGAAACGGGTGCCAAAACAGGGCATCCAAACAGCTGTCCTCATGTACCACCCAGAGCTGTGACTCAACGCCGTCCACGATGGTGCGCTCGCATGACAAATGTAGACCCATCGCAGGCATTTCAAATGGGATACTACGACCCGGCAAAGGTCATCGTGTTAGGCGCCAAGAAGCGAGTTCAATTACAGGAGTTTGAGTGTGAACAAAATTTATCCCTCGGCGCACGCAGCGCTGCAAGACATTGTGCGAGATGGCCAGTTGCTGGCTGTGGGTGGTTTTGGCCTGTGCGGTATTCCGGAGGCGCTGATTGACGCCCTGCGCGATACCGGCGCCAAAGACCTCACGGTGATTTCAAACAACGCTGGGGTGGACGGCTTTGGTCTGGGCAAGTTGCTCGAAACCCGCCAAATCAAAAAGATGATTTCCAGTTACGTGGGTGAAAACAAGGAGTTCGAGCGCCAGTACCTGGCGGGTGAACTGGAATTGGAGTTCACCCCCCAAGGCACGCTGGCTGAGAAGCTGCGCGCCGGCGGTGCCGGCATTCCGGCGTTTTATGTGCGCACCGGTGTCGGCACCTTGGTAGCCGAGGGCAAGGAAAACCGCGTTTTTGACGGCCACCATTACATTTTGGAGCATGCTCTGGTACCCGAGGTGTCGCTGGTCAAGGCCTGGAAGGCGGACAAGAGCGGCAACTTGCTGTTCAGGCGCACCGCGCGCAACTTCAACCCGGCAGTGGCCATGGCCGGCAAGACCACGGTGGTGGAAGTCGAAGAAATTGTCGAGATCGGCACGTTCGACCCGGACAGCGTGCACCTGCCGGGCATTTACGTGAACCGCATTGTGCTCAATGCGATGCCCGAGAAGCGCATTGAGAAGAAAACCGTTCGCTGAAATCTTGCGGGACAGACCGCAGTTTCGCGATGCGAACCAACTCTGTCCTCAATACATTAAATAGGAGTTTGATCATGGCTTGGACACACGACGAAATGGCGGCCATTGCGGCCAAGG
>JAIFMR010000203.1 GCA_020048255.1 Rhodoferax sp.
CGTTTGTACACCGCGCCAGATGGTAAAAAGCCGGTGCGTCTGCATGGTCGCTCATTGATGTTTGTGCGCAACGTAGGCCATCTGATGACCAACCCGGCCATTTTGTACACCGATAAAGCCGGCGAGGTACGTGAAATACCCGAGGGCATTCTGGATGCCGTGGTGACCACCACCATCGCCATGCATGACCTGGCCAAGACCAAAAAAGACGCCATTCGTAACTCGCGCAAGGGTTCGGTCTACATCGTCAAGCCCAAGATGCACGGCCCGGCTGAAGTGGCATTCGCCAGTGAGTTATTTGGCCGTGTAGAAAAAATGTTGGGCCTTCCTGATAGCACCGTCAAACTCGGCATCATGGATGAAGAACGTCGCACCAGTGTCAACCTCAAAGCCTGCATTGCCGCCGCGAGCAGCCGCGTGGCGTTCATCAACACCGGCTTTTTGGATCGCACAGGCGACGAAATGCACAGTGCCATGCAGGCGGGCCCCATGATCCGCAAGGGCGACATGAAAACCAGCGCCTGGATCCAATCCTACGAGCGCAATAACGTGCTGGTTGGCCTGAAATGCGGTCTGCGCGGCAAAGCGCAAATCGGCAAGGGAATGTGGGCCATGCCGGATTTGATGAAAGCCATGCTGGAGCAGAAAATTGCCCACCCCAAGGCCGGTGCCAACACCGCCTGGGTACCGAGCCCGACCGGTGCCACTCTGCACGCCCTGCACTACCACCAGGTGCTGGTGAAAGACGTGCAGAAAGAGATGGAGAAAATCAACGCCGACAAAGAGCGCGATGCGCTGCTGACGGGTCTGTTGACCATTCCCGTCACCGCCACGCCGAACTGGACCGATGCCGAGAAACAGCAAGAGCTCGACAACAACGCACAGGGTATCCTGGGTTATGTGGTGCGCTGGGTTGACCAGGGCGTGGGCTGTTCCAAGGTACCGGACATTCACAACATTGGTCTGATGGAAGACCGTGCCACGCTGCGCATTTCCAGCCAGCATATGGCCAATTGGTTACACCATGGCGTGGTATCCACCGCCCAGGTGAAAGAAACTTTCGAACGCATGGCTGCTGTGGTCGACGCCCAAAATGCGGGGGACTCGCTCTACAAGCCGATGGCTGGGCACTTTGACACGTCCATGGCCTACCAGGCGGCGTGTGATTTGGTGTTCAAGGGGCTGGCTCAACCCAGCGGATACACCGAACCCTTGCTGCACGGATGGCGCCTGAAAGTGAAGGCGGCAGCCTGAAGCAATGAGCCCTTTATCTCCTTTTTCACCGGAAAACTGCCCGCTTTGCGGGCAGAAAAACCAATGCGCCATGGAAATTGAACATGCCACAGGTATCAAGCAAACACCCTGCTGGTGCACCCAAACGCAATTCAGCGCGGAGTTATTGAACAAGATACCAGAAGCGGCCAGAGGCGTCGCCTGCCTGTGCAGCCAATGCGCCAAACAGGATCAGTCATGAAATGGCTCGATAGCCTGCCGTTACCGCTGCTCGTGGTGTTGGCGGTGTGGATGGCTGCTGCCCCCATCACGCCCGAGCCGCATCTGATTGAAAAACTGAGAATGCTCAGCCAGGGCAGTTTGACGCGCCCGCTGGACATTTTTGACTTATGCTTGCACTTGGCACCCGCGCTCATTTTGGGCCTGCGTCTGTTGCGCCAATACGGCCCCCGCAAGAACTGATGGGTCGACTAGAACTGCCCTGGCACCGTTGGGGAGTTGGAGTCCCTCCTGGGTGGCTCGGCGGGTTGGGCAGGACACTCTGTCGCAGGGCTGAATGTCGAGAAATCCAAGTCAAGCATTTTCGACGGTGTTTCTTGGGTCTCTTTAGCTTGCCTGATCTGCCAATCTGACGGCTCAAAGGACAGTGGTGACATATCCCTTTGCTGAGGAGCGGTCACAGTGCTCGCACCCGAATCACCTGCCGCTGTATCGGTCAAAATCTCGGTATCGGGAGCTCCCTCCAGCGAAGCTTGCCGTGTTGCATTCCATGGCGCACTGCTGGGCATGGTCTCAGCAATGGCATGCAACATCAACAAATCGCGGAAGGCCGGCAAATCAAATGAGGGTTGCGCCGTGGCTTGTGCATCACGGAAAATACAAGCGTCCATGAAAGCCATGGCTTCTCTGCTGGGCCAGCACTCCATGAGTCTGGCCAGCGCTTCAGGGTAGGCCAGCAGGTCTTTGCCCGCCGCGTGAAAAGCAGGAAAGTCGGGCACGAGCCCATTGAAAAATTGATTGAAAGCAGTCCGATATTCACGGAATTCCGACTTCAATCCAAGTGAGTGATACAGCTCAAGCAAATCCAGGTACACAAAGGGGTTGGCCTCGGAGCTCTCGGCAATCTGCTTTTTCAACAGGCGCAACGCACGCTCGGTCTGCCCCAAGGAAACAAAAAACTCGGCCTGCTGCCGGATATCCAGAATGGGTTCAATACTGATGCTGTGTTTGGTAACAACAGCAGCACCATTCGGTGCAAACTCCAGCGTCTGAGTGAGTTGCGCATCGGCCTCGGCGTCGTCCACAGCGTGCAAACTGTCGAGATCAATGTCCAGATTCAGGTCAGCAACTGGTGGCGTCGCCGCCGGCTTCGCTTTGACGGCTGCCACAGGGGTGGACTCCCTGACACGGCTCGCAGAAGTGACGGGAATTCGCCCAGGAGACGCAGGCACCACTGGCGATGAAACCAAAACGGTATCGGTTGGCGCGTCCTGGGGTCGTTGCCACCAACTTTCGGCCCGCTCTTTGGCACGGCGCTGCTGCCATACAAACCACCCCACAGCCGCAAGACTGGCCAACAACAAAGCCAGCAGCAGGTAGACCCAAGATGCCGAAACACGATCAGATTGCGCCTGCAGCAACTGCGTCCGTAGTTCGAGCACGCTGGCGTCGTTCTTAAGCGCCAAGGCTCGCATCGCCTTGATTTCATCTTGCAGGGTAGCCAGTTGCTTGGCCATTAGCAAGGCCTCTTCGGAGGGCGCTGGCGCGGACGCAGCAGCCGATGCCGGCGTCAACGGGCCAGGGGGCACCGACAAAGGAAGCTCTAAGGGATCCAGCTTCAAAGTGGCTTTGCCGGGAACGCGTTCAGGCGTTGGGCGTGGCGGTGGCGTGATCTGACGAGCGGGGGCTTTCTTTGGAGGTGCTGGTTTGACAGCTTTGACGATTTTGGCAGGTACCCCGGATGATGCAGCACTTGCCATGGGCATGGCGACCGGTGCTTTACTCGCAACCGATTCAGATGCCTTCGGATCAGGGGGCAGTGCTATCTTGGTTACGGCAGGTACCTCGGCCTGGGGTACTGCCGGGACCGCTTCTGCGGCAGCCAGGGGCAAGACCACTGCTGGGAAATCTGCCAAAACAACGTATCGCCTTGTTGTAGGGGAGCCACAGGTGGAGCGGACAACCAGCGTCACCACCGGCTCGTCGACTGGCATGCGTGATTGAATGCGCACCATGGACGTCGGCACAGCAGCCGAAGCCAGCGGCGTCACCGACACAGAAGGTGTCGGTTGCAGCACATCAGCGTGGTAAACCTCGGCGGTAATACAAGACACAGCCGCATCTTCGCCAACGCTGGTCTGCACCGGCACCGATACATCCAGGGAACGACCAACAATCACGCTCCCACGCAACTCACCCAAGGTGAAGGCGTGACCAGTCAGTGCCAAACTGGTTAGCGCCGCGACCAAGGCGGCTGCAACATAACCAACTTTGTTCATCAAGACAGCTATTCCTCTTTTGACGATGCTATTGCACCAAGCTCAGACTCACTGGCGAGCTAAATAAAGCTACGACTCTGCCTGAAATGGCCCGGTATTAGACCATGTGGGAGCATACCCGCAAGAATGACTTATTTCTATCCTCAGCGTGGACATCTGTGAAAACTTGGCCATATTTCGTTAAGCTTTGACACTAAAGACAACACCCTACGGCCCTTCAACCCTCTGTATCGATCAAACCATGTGCCAATTACTTGGAATGAACAGTCACCTGCCGGCCAGCTTGACGCTGAGTTTTACCGGTTTTTCGC
Organism: Rhodoferax sp.; assembly: GCA_020048255.1. Taxonomy (GTDB): domain Bacteria; phylum Pseudomonadota; class Gammaproteobacteria; order Burkholderiales; family Burkholderiaceae_C; genus Rhodoferax. The sequence goes on from JAIFMR010000203.1 coordinate 4,043, forward strand.
AGCGTGGCGGCGGTACCGACCACCATGCGGACGGCTGGGGCATTGCATTTTTTGAGAGCAATGAATCCAAGCCCGGCAAGGGCATACGGCATTTTGTCGACAAAACGAGTGCCGCCACCTCGCCGATCGCGCAGATGCTAAAGAACTACCCCATCAAAAGCCACAACGTGGTGGCTCATGTGCGCAAAGCCACCGTTGGCCAGGTGACGCTGGAAAACACCCACCCTTTTGTGCGCGAATTGTGGGGTCGCTATTGGGTGTTTGCCCACAACGGTGATTTGAAAAACTATGCACCCTATCTGCACGGCCATTTCAAGCCGGTCGGCAATACCGACAGCGAACAGGCCTTTTGCTGGATCATGCAGGAGTTGGCCAAATCTCACGCGGATGTTCCGACCGTTGACGAACTCACCCGCACTTTGCAAGAACTGGTCCCGCAAATTTCCAAACACGGCACTTTCAATTTTTTACTCAGCAATGGCCAGGCGTTATGGGCCCACGCCACCACCAAGCTGTGTTACGTGCTGCGAGCGCACCCGTTTCACCAAGTGCATCTGAAAGATGAAGATGTGACTGTGAATCTGGCGTACCTCAACAGCCCCGAGGACCGGCTGGCCATCGTTGTGACCGAACCACTCACCACCGACGAAGACTGGACGGTGTTTGCCCCCGGTGAGCTCAATGTGTTTGTGGACGGCACCCTGGCCCATTGCAGTTGCCAGTGCGCGGCACCCCCACGCCCAGCGCCTGTCACCGACCCCAACAGCCCGGTACCCGTAGTGTCCGAAGGACCTGCGCCTCAGTGCGAGCGCGCCTGCGCCGCTTCAAGTGCCTGCACAAACATGGCCGCCACATCAAACCCGGTCTGCTCGGTGATCTCCTGAAAGCAGGTTGGACTGGTGACATTGATTTCGGTCAGGCTGTCACCAATCACATCCAGGCCAATCAGTAGCAAGCCCCGCGCGGCCAACTTCGGACCGATCGCCAGGGCGATTTCGCGATCGCGCGCGCTCAGAGGTTGCGCCAAACCTTTACCGCCCGCAGCCAAGTTGCCACGGACTTCGCCACCTTGGGGGATCCGGGCCAAACAATAGGGCACTGGCTCGCCGTCAATCACCAGGATGCGTTTATCGCCTTGGGCGATGGCTGGCAAAAATTTTTGCACCATCACTGTTTGGGCACCATCTTTGTTCAGGGTTTCAATGATGGCGCCCAGGTTCAAGCCATCTTCTTTGACCCTAAAAATCCCCATGCCACCCATACCGTCGAGGGGTTTCAAGATGATGTCCCGGTGCTCCGCATGAAAGCGCCGAATGTCAGGATCACGGCGCGTCACCAGCGTCGGGCCAATGAACTGGGGAAACTCCAGAATCGCCAGTTTCTCTGGGTGATCGCGCAAGGCGCGTGGCTTGTTGAACACCCGAGCACCTTCACGCTCGGCTTGCTCCAGCAGGTGGGTGGCATAAAAAAACTCAGCATCAAACGGCGGGTCTTTGCGCATCACCACTGCATCAAAATCCTTCACTGCTCGCTGCAGCTCATGTGGCGCTGAAGGCGCCTCCACAAACCAATCCACCGGATGGCCCGTCAGCGTGATGCGGCTCACAGTCGCTGTGACCGGTGCACCACACTGCCACGAGATATCTTTCGGTTCACAGACACTGATGCGATGACCCCGCCGCTGTGCCTCACGCATCATGGCAAAGGTAGTGTCCTTATAAATTTTGAAGGATGTCAAAGGATCAGCCACAAACAGCAAGTTCATCAGCGCATTACTCCTGCGGTTTCATCCGCGATATGTCAGATTTCAATCTTCGAACCCAACTCCACCACCGAGTTACTGGGCAGATTCAAGAAGTCGGCCGCACCGCTGGCGTTCAGGTGCATCTGGGCAAAGAGTTTTTCGCGCCACTGTGCCATGCCGCCACCCAGCGTGGGCGTGACCGTATCACGGCTGAGGAAATAACTGGTGGTCATGGGTTCGAGGTCACAGCCACGTCCCTTGATGTGCTGCAAGGCCTTGGGCAAGTCCGGGTCATTCTTGAAACCGTAATTCACCATCACTGCCCAGCAGTCGTGCCCAAGGGACTCGACAACCAGTCGCTTGTCCATACCGATCCAGGGCACCTCGTGGTTGCGCACCGTTACAAACAAATTGATTTCATGCAACACCTTGTTGTGTTTGAGGTTGTGCAACATGGCATTGGGCACTGTGCCCGGCTCGGCTGTCAAAAACACGGCCGTGCCGGCGACCCGCACGGGCGGACTGACAAAAACCGCCTCGAGAAAGCTGTCCAGGTCAATGGCATCCACCTTGAGTTTCTGATTCAACAGGCGACGGCCGTCTTTCCAGGTCAGCATCACGGTGAACACCGCACTGGCAATCAGCAAAGGGAACCAGCCGCCATCCACCAGTTTGACCATATTGGACGCAAAAAAAGCCAGGTCCACCACAAAAAAGACACCCGTGGCAGCCAAGCACAAGGCCAATGGGTAATGCCAGGCATAACGGATCACAAAAAAGGTCAACACCGTGGTGATCAGCATGTCCAGGGTGACCGCAATCCCGTAGGCTGCGGCGAGGTTGCTCGACGACTTGAACAACACCACCGCCAACACAATCAGGACGAACAAGCCCCAGTTCACAAACGGCATGAAGATTTGACCAGTCTCCTTGACGCTGGTGTGCCACACCTGGAAACGCGGCAAATATCCCAACTGGATCACTTGTTTCGTCACCGAAAAGGCTCCGGTGATCAGCGCTTGCGAGGCAATCACCGTGGCCATTGTGGCAAGACACACCAGCGGCACCAGGGCCCACGCGGGCGCCATCATGAAGAACGGATTTTTAACTGCTGCGGGGTTGCTCAACAACAAGGCACCCTGGCCAAAATAATTCAAGGTGAGTGAAGGCATGACGACAAAAAACCACGCCAAGCGAATCGGTTTTTTACCAAAATGACCCATGTCGGCATACAGCGCTTCCCCCCCCGTGACGCAAAGCACCACCGCACCCAAAATGATGAAGGTGGTGCCCGGGTTCTCCCACATGAAGCCCAGCGCGTAATGCGGGCTCATCGCCCACAACACTTCCGGCGTTTGTGCAATATGAGACACCCCCAGCACAGCAATGGTGGCGAACCACACCAGCGTGACCGGGCCAAAGAACTTGCCAATGTCTGCTGTGCCCCGTTTTTGCACAAAAAACAAACCAAACAGAATCACCAGGGTCAGCGGAATCACCGCCCTTTTGAAGGCAGGGGACACCACCTCCAGACCCTCCACCGCCGAAAGCACTGAAATGGCCGGGGTGATCACCCCATCGCCATAGAACAAGCAGGTGCCAAAAATACCCACCAAAAGCAGGAGACGCCGCAATTGAGGCTTGTCCTTGACCGACTGCGAGGCCAACGCCAACATGGCCACCAGGCCACCCTCCCCGTTGTTGTCGGCACGCAGCACCAGGGTGACATATTTAAGAGAGATGATGACGGTGAGCGTCCAGAAAAAAATGGACAAGATACCGAGCACGTTGTCATGGGTGAAAGGAACATGACCCGAGCCAAAGACTTCTTTGACGGCATAGAGCACGCTGGTGCCAATATCACCGTAAACCACACCGATGGCGCCCAGTGTGAGCGCACGCAAAGACGTTTGAGAAGTTGCCAAGCAGTCACCCAGCACCCCGGGGGCTGGGCTCCATGTCATAAGGAAGCGCTATTTTGCGTCAGAAAGACGGCCACGCCACTGACCCACCCACCAATCTGTCAACGCCAGATGCTATTCATCGATCTCGGCATCGGGATCTGTGGCCTCCAGCTCGTAGCTCGATGCCAGCATGGCCAAGCGGCCCACCACACCATACATATAAAAGCGGTTGGGCACACTGGCGCCAGGCTTGACGCCAGGCTGGGGCAGCTGCGTGCTGTGCTCAAAGGCCAAAGGCACATAACCCGAACCGGGTGCGTTCAGGGCTTCATCCACGCCACGCGCTGCGTGCACTCGATAAAAACCACCCACCACGTACCGATCCATCGTGTAGATCACTGGTTCAGCCACGGCGTCATTGACCCGCTCTTGTGTCAATACGCCTTCTTGCACCATGAAATCATGGGCTTGCAAGGGTTTGGCACGGCCATCCGCCAAGGTCCTGATGCGATCACACAGGGCCAGCATGTCGTTGGCATCACGCACCGTGACAATCCCCAACTCATGGGTGCCGTGATCCGCTTTGACGACCACAAACGGCTTTTCCTTGATGCCGTATTCCTTGTATTTGCGCCGGACCCGGGCCAGCACCACGTCGACCTGGCTGCGCAGGCACTCCAGACCCTTGTCCTGTGCCAAATCAACTTGCTCACATTTATCAAACAAGGGGTTGATCAACCAGGGGTCAACCCCCATGAGTTTGCCCAATCGCTTGGCGACTTCCTCATAGGCCTTGAAGTGGGTGCTTTTGCGCCGCGTTGGCCAGCCGGCGTGCAGGGGAGGCAACAGATACTGTTCAAAAATCTCTTCCAAAATACCCGGAACACCCGCACTCAGGTCGTTGTTGAGCAAAATGGTGCAGGGGTCAAAGTCTTTGAGGCCCAGGCGGCGCTTGCCACGAATGACCGGCTCCAATGTCATGGTTTCGCCGCTTCGTAATTCAACCGTAGTGGTCTTCTTAACCGCCGGATCAATCGAACCCAGGCGAACATTCAAACCTGCCATGTTGAAAATCCGCTGCAGTTGCAACAGGTTTTCCATATAAAAAGGGCTGTGCTTGCCGTTTTCAGGAATCACCAACAGGTTGCGCGCTTCAGGACAGATTTTTTCAATGGCCGCCATGGCGGCTTGCACGGCCAGTGGCAGCATCTCGGGCGTCAGGTTGTTCCAGCCGCCAGGAAACAGATTGGTGTCGACGGGGGACAGCTTGAAGCCGGCATTGCGGATATCGACCGAGCTGTAAAACGGCGGGGTGTGCTCCATCCACTCCAGGCGAAACCAGCGCTCGATGGCAGGCATGGAATCCAGCACACGCTGCTCGAGTTCATTGATCGGGCCGGTTAAAGCGGTAATGAGGTGCGGAACCATGTGAAACCTTGAAAAGTGAACATATCAATTTTAGAACCCGACGCTGCTTGGCGCGTTCAATCAGCCACGTACTTCGCCCTGGCCCAGCACCACGTACTTGAGCGAGGTCAGGCCTTCAATGCCCACCGGACCGCGGGCGTGAAACTTGTCCGTGCTGATGCCAATCTCGGCGCCCAGCCCATATTCAAAACCATCAGCAAAGCGGGTGCTGGTGTTGACCATGACGCTGGCCGAGTCGACTTCACGCAGGAACTGCTGCGCATGCAGGTGGTCTCGGGTGAGGATGGCGTCAGTGTGATGGCTGCTGTACTGATTGATATGGGCAATAGCGGCTTCCACACCTTCCACCACCTTGATGCTGATGATAGGTGCCAGGTACTCTTCAAACCAATCGGACTCGGTCGCAGCCACCCATACCGGCGCCGCAGATGCTACTGATTCAGTAGCATATTGCGCTTTCTGGACGGGGGCGAGAGGCCAATTTTCTTTAAGAATCTGAAGCGCTTGCGGGTCGCAGCGCATCTCCACACCCTTGGCGGCATAGACTGCACCGATCAGCGGCAAAAACTCTGCCGCGACGCCGCGCGCTACCAACAGGCTCTCGGTGGCATTGCACGGGCTGTACTTATTGGTTTTGGCGTTGTCCGCCACCTTGACAGCCATCGCAATGTCACACGGATCGTCCACATAGGTGTGGCAATTTCCGTCCAGGTGCTTGATGACAGGCACCTTGGCATCGCGACTGATGCGCTCAATCAGCCCCTTACCACCGCGTGGGATGATCACATCGACATACTGTGGCATGGCAATCAGCTGCCCAACCACCTCCCGGTCGGTGGTTTGCACCAGTTGCACCGCGTTTTCAGGCAAGCCACTGTCTGCCAAAGCCTGCTGCACCAGCCTGGCCAGCGCCTTGTTGGAGTCAATGGCCTCCGAGCCGCCCCGCAAAATGCAGGCATTGCCGCTTTTGATGGACAGGCTGGCAGCCTCAATGGTGACGTTGGGCCGACTTTCAAAAATCATGCCAAACACACCAATCGGCACCCGCATTTGCCCGACCCGGATGCCGCTGGGTTGCTCGCGCATGCCGGTGATTTCGCCAATCACATCGGCCATGGCTGCCAACTGCTCGCAACCCTGAGCGCAGGTTTCAATCACTTTAGGCGTTAATTTCAAACGGTCGACCATGGGCGCCGACAAGCCTGCAGCCGTGGCACGGCTCAAGTCCTCGGCATTGGCCGTTTGCAGCGTGTCCACATTGGCTCGAAGCAAGTCCGCCAGGCGCCTCAGAGCTCTGTTTTTAATAGCTGCTGGCGCTTTCGCCATCAGGGCTGAGGCCTGTTTTGCTTGCAAACCCAGAGTTTGGGTAACGGCGGCAATGTCGATGGCGTTCATGTCTTGTCAATTCATTCAATGTCTGGGTGACTGCTAGGGCGAAACGCGGTGGCGTGAGGGAACCATTTTTGCAGATGCACTGGGCGCGGCACACGCATGACACAGCCCCAGCGCCAACCGGTGCAAAGCTTGCCACGCATCTGCGGGCCATTCGGGTATTTTCAAGCCCTTGACGATGCCATCCACTTGGTGCGCACTGTGCAGCAAGTTCACCAGCGTGGCCTCCGTCAAGCGCGGCAAGATGCGTTCAAACAAGCGCTCTTTCACGCCCCAGACACGCTGATCACGCAGGGCCATGGGCAATGGCTTGCCTTGGCGCATGGCATCCTTGACCCGCTTGAGGGCACGAATATCCTCGCTTAACGTGTAGTGCACCAACACTTCTGCCTCGCCCTCCGCCTGCAAGCCATCGAGCATGCGCTGCACCCGCATCGCCTGGCCGGCCAATACCGCCTCACTGAGCTTGAACACGTCATAACGCGCCACATTGAGCACCGCGCTTTCGATCTGCTCAAAACTGAGCTCACCCGCCGGGTGCAACAAAGACAATTTCTGGATTTCCTGGTGTGCCGCCAGCAAGTTGCCCTCCACCCGGTCAGCGAAAAACTGCAAGGTGCGCTGCCCCTCTTCACCGGCACTCACCCGTTGGCCCTGAGCTGCCAGGCGCTGAGCAATCCATTGCGGCAAGGCCGCGCGCTCGATCGTTTGGTCAACTTGTCCAGACGAGGCAGGATCACCAGCGTCAAGGTTGCATCATTGCCCTGTGCTTGGCTCGCCATCTGCTGCAAGGCCGCGCTGCCCTCTTTGCCTGGTTTGCCACTGGGAATGCGCAGTTCGACCATTTGCTTGTCAGCAAACAAGCTCAGGGAACCACACGCAGCCAGCACCTCGCTCCAGTCAAAATGGGCACCCGAGACAGTGTGCGAGGTCCGTTCGCTGAATCCCTGTGCGCGTGCCACCGCCCGAATGGCATCCAGGGCCTCTTGAATCAACAGCGGCTCGTCTCCATGCAGGGTGTACAGGCTTTTCAAGCCCTTGTTCAGATGAGCCGATAACTGGGCAGGGTTGACTTGCATAACGCTCGAGTGTAGTGATCTTGTACCCACCGAAGTAGGACCAACCAAGGGGACAACCACCCCGTCTCGCCCAGATTTTTTGAGTTAAGTCGAACTTTTTTAGTCAAAAATTGATGTTCCTTTGATGTAACCGTCAGCTTATCAGTGGACTCGGTTCTTAAAATTCCGCCATGGGCTGTTGATCTGCGGGTGTAAGCGGCAGTCAACCCAGCTCTTCAAGGTTGCCGCTGATTCATCATCAGCCAAAATTTTTAATTTCAACTTAAGGACCTACCTGCCATGTCAAGCCCCAACTCCAATGCCCCAAGTTATGTCAAAAACGCCAAGCTGATCGCCTGGGTGGCCAACATGGCAGCACTGACCAAGCCCGATTCCATTTACTGGTGTGATGGCTCTGACGAAGAATACGCGCGCTTGTGCCAGCTACTGGTTGATGCCGGCACCTTCAAAAAGCTCAACGAAGCAAAGCGCCCCAACAGTTTCCTGGCCTGCTCTGACCCTAGCGACGTGGCGCGCGTTGAAGATCGCACCTTTATTTGCTCCGAGAAGAAGGAAAACGCCGGCCCCACCAACAACTGGATGGCCCCTGCAGAAATGCGCGCCACCCTGAATCCGCTGTTTGACGGGTGCATGAAAGGCCGCACCATGTATGTGGTGCCGTTTTCCATGGGACCGCTGGGCTCGCACATTGCCCACATTGGCATTGAGCTGACCGACAGCGCCTACGTGGCCGTCAACCAGAAAATCATGACCCGCATGGGCAAGAAGGTGTACGACGTGCTGGGCACCGACGGCGAGTTCGTCCCCTGCATGCATACTGTGGGCGCCCCCTTGGAAGCGGGCCAGGCTGACGTCAAGTGGCCTTGCAACAAAAACAAATACATCGTTCACTTCCCGGAAGCCCGTGAAATCTGGAGCTTTGGCTCCGGTTACGGCGGCAACGCCTTGCTGGGCAAGAAGTGTTTTGCACTGCGGATTGCCTCCAACATGGCTCGTGACGAAGGTTGGCTGGCGGAGCACATGATGATTTTGGGCGTGACCAATCCACAAGGCAAAAAATACCATGTGGCAGCGGCCTTCCCCAGCGCCTGTGGCAAGACCAACTTCGCCATGCTGGTGCCACCGGCTGGCTTTGACGGCTGGAAAGTGACCACCGTCGGTGACGACATTGCCTGGATCAAACCAGCTGCCGATGGCAAGATGTACGCCATCAACCCCGAAGCCGGTTATTTTGGCGTAGCCCCCGGCACCAACTTTCACACCAACCCGAACTGCATGGCCAGCCTGCACAAGGACGTGATCTATACCAATGTTGGCCTGACCGACGATGGTGATGTCTGGTGGGAAGGCATGGAGCAAGACGGTGGTGGTATTCCGGCACACCTGATTGACTGGCAGGGCAACGACTGGACACCCGAGATTGCCAAGGCCACTGGTGCCAAGGCAGCACACCCCAATTCACGCTTTACCGTGGCAGCCACCAACAACCCGGCGCTTGACCCCGAGTGGGACAACCCGGCTGGCGTGCCGATTGACGCATTCATGTTTGGCGGGCGCCGCTCCACCACCGTGCCGTTGGTGACAGAGGCCCGCTCGTGGATGGAAGGGGTCTATATGGCCGCCACCATGGGCTCAGAGACCACCGCTGCGGCTGTCGGCCAAATGGGCGTGGTGCGCCGGGATCCGTTTGCCATGCTGCCCTTCTGCGGTTACAACATGAGCGACTATTTCCAGCATTGGCTGGATATGGAGAAAAAGCTCGAAGCCGCTGGCCACACCCTGCCCAATATCTACTGTGTCAACTGGTTCCGCAAGGATGCCAACGGCAAGTTCGTCTGGCCCGGTTATGGCGAAAACATGCGCGTGCTGAAGTGGATCATTGACCGCGTTGAAGGTAAGGCAGCCGGCCACAGCAACCTGTTTGGCATCAGCCCCAACTACGACGAGTTGACCTGGACTGGCCTGGACTTCAGCCGGGATCAATTCAACATCGTGACCAGCATTGACAAAGCCGCCTGGACCGAAGAACTCAAGTTGCACACCGACTTGTTCCAGCAATTGGCGCACCATCTGCCAGCACAGCTGCAAGCCACCAAGGCCAGCCTCGAAGCACAGTTGGCATCCGCCTGAGTTTTGCGCTCAACCCAGCACCAAGCCCATCCGCCGATGCGGGTGGGCTTGGCGTTCAATTCTGTCGCGTGTGATGCCGCTTAGGAAAGCTGCTTGACGACCGCCAGGCGGCGCAGGATTTGCTGGACAATGTCAGTTTGCATGTCACGGTAAAGCAAGTCTTCCTCAACCTCTTTGGCCAGCGCAGCTGACTCGTTGTAGCTGATATCGCGTTGCTGAAGAATCCTGTCCTGGGCAATGAGTTCTTTGCCCTGAGCCGAGGTCAAGCTGAAGGTGACGCGCAAACGCAGTTGAAACTCGCGGACCTGGCCGGACGCGTTGACGCCCACCACCACTTTTTCACGCTGCTCGTCGTGTATTTGCAGCACCACGTCGGCCTGAGAAACCGGCTTGTCAGCGCCGAGCACTTGCACCACACCCCCAAACGAGCGCCGCAACTCTTGCGCCACGCCGCCGCCCGGGTGGGGCAGCACAGCCACACTGGAAAACACAAAACTCTGGTTGCCACGCAACTTGAAACCACAGCCTGTCAAGAGACCGGCCAACAGCCCCGCCACACTCACACGACGCCGAGAAATTCGGGTTGTCATGGTCGCCCTTACACCACCAAGTTGACCAAGCGACCTGGCACCACAATCACCTTTTTGGGCGCGGCACCGTGGGCCAGTTTCTGGAACACCTCGTTGGCGATGGCCGCCTGTTCAATCGCCGCCTTGTCCGCGCTGGCACTCACCACAATCGAGCCACGCAGCTTGCCATTGACCTGCAACATGAGCTCGACCTCGTCTTTCACCAAGGCATCAGGATCCACCTGGGGCCAGGGCGCATCGAGCAAATCCCCCAAAGCATGGGCGTAGCCCAACTGCGACCACAAGGCATGACTGATGTGCGGCGTCGCCGGGTACAGGCAGCGCAGCAAGACGCCAAAACCTTCAATCAAAGCCACTTGGGCCCCTGCGCAGTCCAGTGCCTTGAAGTCTTCCAGGGCATTGATCATCTTCATGGCGCCACTGACCACGGTGTTGTATTGCATGCGCTGGTAGTCGTAGTCAACCTGCTTGAGCACCGTGTGAATTTCCAGCCGGAGGGCCTTGGCTTGCCCATCAAACTCTATATCTTTGAGGCCTGTAGCCCTTGTGATAGTTGCGTTAGCAGCTTCGAAATTCATAGTGGATAATTTGACGCCAAAGTTCCAGACGCGACGCAGAAAACGGTAGCTGCCTTCCACTGCCGCATCGTTCCACTCCAGCGTGGCCTCAGGCGGCGCCGTGAACATGGTGTACAGGCGGGCCGTGTCAGCACCGTATTTTTCAATGAGATCCTGCGGATCCACACCATTGTTTTTTGACTTGGACATGGTACCCACGCCCTCGTAGTCAATGGGCGTGCCGACCGGCAAATCACCCACAGCGTTGACCAGGCGTGCACCAGTGACTTTGCCAGCGTCATCAAAGACGTGTTCCACATTGCTGGGCCAGAAGTAATCCTTGCCACCCTTGTCGGTGCGGCGGGAGTAAATGTGGTTGAGCACCATGCCTTGCGTGAGCAGTTTGGTGAAGGGTTCATCGACCTTGACCAACCCCAAATCGCGCATCACCTTGGTCCAGAAACGCGCGTACAGCAGGTGCAGGATGGCATGTTCGATACCGCCAATGTACTGGTCCATCGGCATCCAGTAGTCAGCCCCCTGCGCCACCATCTTGTCGGCGTTGGTCGGGTCGCAGTAGCGCATGAAATACCACGAGCTGTCGACAAAGGTGTCCATGGTGTCGGTTTCGCGCCGCGCGGGCTTGCCGCAGACGGGGCAGGTGACACCGGCGTGGAATGCTTCGCACTTGTTGAGCGGGTTACCCGAGCCGTCCGGCACCAGATCAACCGGCAGCACCACCGGCAGGTCTTTTTCAGGCACCGGCACCGCGCCGTGTTCGTCGCAGTGGATGATCGGAATCGGTGTGCCCCAGTAACGCTGGCGGCTCACACCCCAGTCACGCAGACGCCAGGTAACTTTTTTCTCACCCAGACCCAGGGCGGCCAGATCCGCTGCCACGGCGGCGACACAGTCCTTAAACACCAAACCGTCGAATTTGCCCGAGTTGATGGCCACACCAGCGCCTTTTTCGGCGTACCAGTCCTCCCAGACCGACGTATCGAAATCCCGATAGGCCGGGGCAGCCGGTGCGCCGAGTGACGATGTTGAGCTTGCGTCTGAGGAGCCCGGCGTACTGGATGCCCCGGCCGAAACAGCCACCACCGGTTTGATCGGCAATTGGTACTTCAGGGCAAATTCAAAGTCGCGCTCGTCATGCGCCGGAACACCCATCACTGCGCCATCGCCGTAACTCATCAGCACGTAGTTGCCCACCCAGACTTCCACCTGCTCACCCGTCAGCGGATGCGTGACAAACAACCCTGTGGGCATGCCTTCCTTTTCCTTTACCGCCATTTCGGCTTCGGTGGTACCACCCTTCTGGCACTCCTCAATGAACGCAGCCAATTTCGGGTTGCTGGTCGCGGCATGCACCGCCAAGGGATGCTCTGGTGCTACCGCGCAAAAGGTCACACCCATGATGGTGTCGGGCCGGGTGGTGAATACATACATAAGCCCCTCACCGATCAGTTTGCCTGACGCATCGGCAGTGTTGTGCGGGAACGCAAACCGCACCCCCTCGCTCTTGCCAATCCAGTTTTCCTGCATCAGCTTCACACGATCGGGCCAGCCCGGCATCCTGTCGCCAGTGACGTTGGCCAAAAGCTCCTCAGCGTACTGGGTGATCGCTAAGTAGTACCCGGGAATTTCACGCTTCTCCACCACAGCGCCGGTACGCCAGCCCTTGCCGTCAATGACTTGCTCGTTGGCCAGCACCGTCATGTCCACCGGGTCCCAGTTCACCACCTGGGTCTTGCGGTAGGCAATGCCTTTTTCGAGCATCTTCAAAAACAGCCACTGGTTCCACTTGTAGTACTCAGGGGTGCAGGTAGCCACCTCGCGGCTCCAGTCAATGGCTAAGCCCATGGCCTGCATCTGCTGCTTCATGTAAGCGATGTTCTCGAAGGTCCACTTGGCGGGTGGCACGCCGTTTTTGAGTGCCGCGTTTTCGGCGGGCAGGCCAAAGGCGTCCCAGCCCATCGGCATCAATACGTTGTAACCTTGCATGCGCAACTGGCGCGCCAGCATGTCGTTGATGGTGTAGTTGCGCACATGACCCATGTGCAACTTACCGCTGGGGTAGGGCAGCATGGAGCAGGCGTAAAACTTCTTTTTCGGTTGGCCATTGACGTCCCGGGCATTTTCAGTCACACGGTAGGCGTCAGTCGCCTGCCAATGCGCCTGCGCAGCGGGTTCAACGTCAAGGTGGTTGTATTTTTCTTGCATGGCGATCCATCGGGGCGGCCCGTGAGCCGCATGAGTGTGAAATGACTGAATGTGAATTTGACCTGCACGCCGCACACATTGGCATGCCTCAAACACAGGGCGCAATTTTAGGGTTTACTCGGCGCTGTTTCGCTGATGAGGCTGGTGGCTGGGGTGGATTGTTCTGACGATAAGTTGTCGGCCACAAACCCGATGCGGACGCAGTTGAACCTCGGTTTCAGCGTTTCCTTGTTTGGACTGCGCCAGGTGACGGCTCAACTCCTCCAAGGTCACCGGTCTATCCTTGACAAAAGTCTGTCCAGAGGCATCCATGACAACCGTGACAGACTGGGGAGCCTCAGTCACCTGTGCGGCACCGGTCTGCGGCAAATCGAGCTTGATGGAACTAGCCCAAAGTGGCGCCGTGATGATGAAAATCACCAGCAGTACCAACATCACATCAATCAGCGGCGTCATGTTGATGTCGCTCATGGGCTGCGAACCTGACGTGCGATCCAGTCGGCCAAAGGACATGGTGGGCTTTTCTTTAGGCGCTGGCCGGGGTGCTTTGACTCATCAGCTCACGCAGATCTCGTGCAAAGCCTTCCAGTTCAGCTTCAATGCTGGCCACCACGCGACCCATGACGTTGTAAGCCAGGACAGCCGGGATGGCCACCATCAGGCCCGCTGCAGTCATGATGAGCGATTCACCCACCGGGCCGGAAATTTTGTCAATCGTCACCTGTCCTGTGGATGCCATGCCCATCAGCGCGTGATAGATGCCCCACACCGTTCCGAGCAAGCCCACAAACGGTGCCGTTGCCCCCACGGTGGCCAACAACACCTGGCCATGTTGCAACTTGGCCAGCGCGCCATGCAAAGCATTACGCAACACACGCGTGAGCTGCTGCGCCCGACCACCCGCATGGGCCAGACTCTGATTTGCTTCAATTTGAGTCGCATTCACCAAAGGCAGGACGAGGGCTTCCCGGTCAAAAGCTTTGATCTTGTGGATGGCTTCATTCAGGTCGGTAGACTGCCAGAAGGCAGCAATGCTGCGTGCCACATCCTGACTGGCTCGGCGCAACAGCCAGGATTTCCACAAAATCACCACCCAACTTCCGACCGACATGGCCAGCAGCAGCAAGGCCACACCCCTCGCTAGCGCGTCACCTTGCCAGAAGAACTGGGCTATGTTCATTTCAGATGAAGCACGTCAGCCATATCAAAAAGTCCTGTCTTGCGCCCCTGCAAAAAGCGCGCAGCGCGCAGGCTGCCTTGAGCGTAGCTGACGCGGCTGGAAGACTTGTGGCTGATTTCAATGCGTTCACCGGTTCCAGCAAACAGCACGGTGTGGTCACCCACGATGTCACCCCCACGAATGGTGGCAAACCCAATGCTGGAAGGATCGCGCTCACCCGTGACACCTTCCCGGGCGTACACCGCACAGTCTTTCAGGTCACGGCCCAGCGCGTTGGCGACGACTTCGCCCATTTTCAGCGCGGTTCCGGATGGCGCATCGACCTTGTGGCGGTGGTGCGCCTCGATGATCTCGATGTCGTAGCCATGGGACAGTGATTTGGCGGCCATCTCCAGCAGCTTCAAGGTCACGTTCACACCCACACTCATATTCGGCGCCATCACGATGGCGATGTCCTGGGCTGCCGCCGCAATCACCGATTTTTGTTCGTCAGAGAAGCCTGTGGTGCCAATCACCAGATTGACCCCCCGTTCACGGCACACCTTCAGATGCGCCAAGGTGCCCTCAGGCCGGGTGAAATCGATCAAAACATCCGAGTTGCTGATGCCGACCTGCAGGTCTGAAGTCATGACGACGCCACTACTCAAGCCCAAAAAGACGCTGGGGTCGGTACCCAAGGCCGGGCTGCCTGCGACATCCAACGCACCACTGAGTTGACAATCAGGCGCTTGGCACACCGCCTCGATGAGCATGCGGCCCATCCGGCCACTGGCACCGGCGACACAAATACGTTGCATGATGGATTTACCCCGTTACAGCGCTGCTGCTTCCAGGGGGGGGTAGCTACTCGGCGTGGGCGGCAGGGCCTTGACCTCTGCGGGCATGACCGGTTTGGCCGTGGCCTTGAGACTCTCCTCAGACATCTCCAAGACCGGAACCCGGCCGATTTTCCGACCAGAATCCAGCGAGGCGACGAATTCGGCTTCGCTGGGCAAGTCATCGGCCTCAATGCGTGTCAACACATCGTCTTTGAAGAAAACAGTGACCCGGCGCGCCTGGGGAGTCACACCCTGACGTTTGAAGGTGAACACATAGTCCCAGCGATCTGCATGAAAAATGCTGGTCAGCAAGGGCGTGCCGAGGATGTTTTTGACCTGTCCTCGGCTCATGCCCGGCTTCACGGCAGCGGCCTGCTCGCGGGCAACAAAGTTGCCCTGCACAATGTCAATTTTGTAAGGAGTCACCACATTGACCAGCCGGTTACTGGCGCTGTCAACCGTGCTGCAGGCAGACAGGGCAAGCAAGGTGCAGCCAATGGCACTCAGACAGACACGACGAACAAGGGAATCAGACATGAATCGGGCCACAACGATATGATCATTGCATTGTACTGGCAGCGTTTCGACTCATGGCGCGAGCGACTGCGAGGAGACAGGCCAACGGGAAACTTGCATGACCAAGATTGAAGAACTCAAAAGCACAGGCCTCAAGGCGACATTGCCACGGCTGAAAATTCTGGAAATCTTCCAAAACGGCACGCAGCGGCACATGACCGCCGAAGACGTGTTCAGGGTGTTGCTTGAAGAACGCTCCGATGTGGGCCTGGCCACGGTTTACCGGGTGTTGGCGCAATTTGAACAGGCTGATATTTTGACCCGCAGCCATTTCGAGAGCGACAAGGCCGTCTATGAACTCAATGAAGGGCAGCACCACGATCACTTGGTGTGCCTGGATTGTGGCCGTGTGGAAGAATTTTACGACGCCCAAATTGAGCAACGCCAGCAAGCGGTGGCCCGGGCCAAGGGGTTCAGGATTGCCGACCACGCCCTGAGCCTGTACGCGCATTGCACGCGCAACAGTTGCGAGCACCGAAGCAGCCCCACCTAAGGCGTTTCGTTCATCGCCTTGCGGTGACGCTCCACAAATTCCTTGTAGGTATCCACGCCGCGAATCTGCAAAATGGTGTTGCGCACCGCAGCTTCGACCAGCACAGCGATGTTTCGACCCGCAACCACCTGGATCACCACCTTGCGAACGGGGACATCCAGCACATCCTGGGTCAACGGCTCATAAGGAATCCGCTCGTAATCACGCTCCATGGTTTCGCGCCTCACCAGATGCACAATCAACTGCAAGCGCTTTTTGCGACGCACCGCGGTTTCACCAAAAATGCAGCGAATGTCCAGCAGACCAATGCCCCGCACTTCCAGTAAATTCAGCAACAGTTCCGGGCAGCGGCCCTCGATGGTGTCCTGGTTGATGCGGTAAAGGTCGACGGCATCATCCGCCACCAAGCCGTTGCCGCGCGAGATCAACTCCAGACCCAGCTCGCTTTTACCCAGCCCGGACTCCCCCGTGATCAAAACGCCCAAGCCCAAAATATCCATGAATACGCCGTGCATGGTGCAACGGTCGGCAAAGTGCTTGGATAAATAAGCCCGCAGAACGTCAATGACAAAAGCGGACGACCCCGTGGTGGAAAACATCGGGATCTGAGCGCGTTCACACATGGACATGAGCGCATCGGGCGCAACCTGTCCATCGGCCAAAATCAGAACCGGCGGCTCGAGAGTGACAATGCGCGAGATACGTCTGGAGCAGTCTTCGCTGGTGGCATTGGTGAGATAAGCCACCTCACGCTCACCCAAAATCTGGACCCGGTAAGGGTGAATGTAATTGAGGTAACCCACCAGGTCGGCGCCGGAACGGGCGGCACGCACCGCCAACTCATCAAAACGGCGCTCCGACGCGCCCAAGCCAGCAACCCATTCCCAGCGCAGCGTGCCACGAAACGCTTCAAACAGAACGTCGGCACTGATGACGGTAGGTTTCACAGGAACTCCAGCAGCGCAGGCTGCGGAAAAGAGAGGGTTAGGTCGACTGGATGGACTGCCAACCCGTGATCAAGGCATGCAGGTCAGTGGATGAGGTGCTGTTCGCCAGCTTGTCACGCAACGATGCGTCGCTTAGCATTTCTGCAATTTCAGACAGGATTTCGAGGTGTTTTTGCGTGGCAGCCTCAGGCACCAACAAGAAAATCATCAAGCCAACCGGCTGCTCATCAGGCGCCTCGAAACCAATCGGCCGCCCCAACTGGAACACGGCAGCCATTGGCGCCTTGAGACCCTTGATGCGACCATGAGGTATGGCCACGCCGTGCCCCAGACCTGTCGATCCCAAGCGTTCGCGTGAGAACAGGCTGTCGGTGACCAACGCACGACTCAAGCCATGCAGATTTTCAAACAACAGGCCAGCCTCTTCAAAAGCTCTTTTTTTGCTTGAAATGTCCACTTGGACAAGCACATGCGCAACAGTGAGGATAGACGCGAGTCGGTTCATGATTTGATGGCAATTATGCACCCGGAAAAATTGGGCACAAAAAAAGCCGCACGCACCAGCGGGCGGCTGACTGGAGTTTAAGTTACATCAGGCGTTTGGCTGCATCGTGATGATGAGATTGCAAACGGTCTTTGTGACGAACGACCTGACGGTCCAGCTTGTCTACCAATTCGTCCACTGCCGCATACAAGTCCGAGTGGGCACTCTCGGCAAATAATTCAATGCCCTTGATGTGAATATTGCACTCTGCCTTTTGCCTGCGTTCCTTTTCCTTTTGATTTTCCAAGGTCAACAACACCTTGACATCCACGACCTGGTCGAAATGACGCTTGATCCGGTCCAATTTGGTCGTGACATACGACCGCAACGCTGGGGTAACTTCCAGGTGGTGACCACTGATCGTCAAATTCATAAAGAGCCTCCTACAGCACTTGGTTGAAGTGGTTGCCAGCACCATGCTGGCAACCGGAAAAACGGAATTAGATGTGTTGCTGTCACTATGCCCCGCCTCCCACTTTTATGCAATGTTTTTTTTTGCTGCACCGCCGCAGTGTCAGGGATCCCGCTGGTGTAGCCGCGGAAAACTCCCTTGACGGTGCCATAATTGAAAGGTTTTAACGAATGGACAAGTCACCTTGGAAAACTACCCCAGTCGGTAGCTTTCAATCCCAAACAAGCATCGGGGTTGAAAGCCAACCCTACGCCTCGCGCGACCTGATGCCTAGACTTTTTTGGGAGCGAGCCTATGCTCAATATCTTCACCCTAGCCAACGGACGGCTGTTCCAAGAGGAAATCGAATCTCTGGAAGAGCTCTCGCGTTTTCAGCCCATTTGGGTTGACCTGGAGTCCCCAACACTCGAGGAAAAGCGCTGGATCAAACAGTATTTTGGTCTATCCATTCCTGAAGACGCAATGGATGAGGACATTGAGGAATCGGCACGCTTTTACAAAGAAGACAACGGCGAATTACACATTCGCAGTGACTTTTTAGTCGCAGACAACGACGAACCCCACACGGTGCGGGTGGCTTTCATCCTGAATCTGGAAAACGACGAGCTCAAGAGCAAGGGCGTTTTATTTTCCATCCACGAAGAAGACGTGCCGGTATTTCGGCTGCTGCGCATGCGGGCACGGCGCGCGCCTGGCCTGATCGAAGACGCCAAGGAAGTGCTGCTCAAATTGTTCGACGCTGATGCCGAGTACTCCGCAGATACGCTGGAAGAAATTTACGACGAATTGGAAAAAGCCAGTGCCAAAGTGCTCTCAGGCGACGTGACCGACGCCCTGGCGGGTGAGGTGCTCGGCGCCATTGCCCGCCATGAAGACATGAACGGGCGCATACGCCGCAACGCCATGGACACCCGGCGTGCCGTGAGTTTCATGATGCGAACCAAGATGCTCAATGGGGAGCAGTTTGAAGAAGCACGCCAAATTTTGCGTGACATTGACTCCCTCGACTCCCACACGGCATTTCTGTTTGACAAGATCAACTTCTTGATGGACGCAACGGTCGGCTTCATCAACATTAACCAGAACAAGATCATCAAAATCTTTTCAGTGGCCAGTGTGGCCCTGCTGCCACCGACACTCATTGCCAGCATTTACGGCATGAATTTCAAGTTCATGCCTGAACTGGATTGGCAGGCGGGCTACCCGTTTGCCCTGGGTTTGATGCTGTGCAGCGCATTGATTCCGATGTGGTACTTCAGAAAACGCGGCTGGCTCAAATAAGCAAGAAAAGCTTTTCGCCCTTATCCAGACTGCGTGAATAACTACAATTTTGGAAGCATCTGAACAAACTGGCTGAGCACGGCAAAGGCATACGGACTGGCCACCTTTTGCACAAAGGCCGAAAAATCCACATGCGCTGTCGCGTCAGCCCGATCTGAAATGGTGCGTAAAGCCGCAAACGGCACATCGTAATCCCGACACACCTGGGCCACTGCGGCACCTTCCATTTCAACAGCCAGCGGCGCAAAGCCAAAAGTCTGCATATCGCACATCATCCTGACTGCCACTTCTGCACTGGAGACAAACTGGTCGCCACTGGCGATCAGGCCGGCGTGCACCCGTGGCGCCATCAATAACTTGTCATGATGGAAATGGTCTCCCACCCCCGCCAAACCTACATGAGCAGCTTCCAAAAGAAGAGCAGTCAAACCCTCATCGCAGGGCAGTGAGGCGCGCCCATACAACGGAATTTCATAACGGGCGAAGAGCGGTGAAGAATCCAGGTCGTGGTGAATGAACTCGCGGGCAACCACCACATCACCTACCTTGACTCCGGCACTCAAGCCACCCGCCACGCCGGTAAACACCACGCGCTGCGCCTGAAAAGCCTCAATGACAGCGGTGGTGGTGGTAGCTGCCGCGACCTTGCCCACCTTGGTCAGCGCCAAAACAACCTCATGGCCGTGCCATTGACCACACCAAAACGTCCGCCCCGCCCGCTTGACCTTCCGTGGGTGCGCCAACTCTTCCAGCAAGCCGCGCTGCTCGTCAAGCAACGCGCTCAGAATAGCCAAGGTAGCCAAAGCGTTGCTCGCTATTTGTTGCGCAATTCGCGTCGCAAAATTTTTCCAACCGGGGTTTTCGGTAGCTCGGTTCGGAACTCAATGACTTTGGGATGTTTGTAACCCGTCAGGTTTTCCTTGCAATAGGCACGTACCTGCGCCTCGGTGATCTCTGGGTTCTTGCGAACAATCACCAGTTTCACGGCTTCACCCGACTTCTCGTCCGGCACACCGACACATGCGCATTCCAAGATGCCATCCATCTGCGAGACCACGTCTTCCAGCTCGGTCGGGAACACATTGAAGCCACTGACCAAAATCATGTCCTTTTTGCGGTCCACAATCTTGAAGTAGCCACGCTCGTCCATGACACCCACATCACCCGACTTGAAATACCCGTCCGCCGTCATGACTTTGGCAGTTTCGTCGGGGCGTTGCCAGTAACCCGCCATGACCTGGGGGCCTTTGATCGCGATTTCACCCGATTGACCAGGTGCCGTTTCTGAACCATCGTCGTTCAGCAATTTGAAATAGGTGCTCGGAACCGGCACACCGATGGATCCTGAATACTCCGTCACGGTCACCGGATTGCACGAGGCAATGGGGGCTGTCTCGCTGAGCCCGTAGCCTTCGCAAATGGCGCAGCCGGTCTTCTCAAACCACAACTTGGCCACAGCACTTTGCACAGCCGTCCCACCCCCTGCAGAGACCATCAAGCTCGACCAGTTCACCTTAGTAAAGTCCGGGTGATTGGCCAGCCCATTGAACAAGGTATTGACTGCCGGGAAGACATGAACCTTGTGCTTGGCCAACTCGCCCAGCACAGCCGGAAAATCCCTGGGATTCGGAATCAGGATCAGTTTGCCGCCCAGGCGCAAGGACAGCATCATGCCCACAGTGAACGCAAAGATATGGTAGAGCGGCAAAGCGCACACCTCGTTCATTTGCTCACCCTCAGGGATTTTCACCAAGGCCGGCTGAAAACAGGCATCGGCCTGCAACAGGTTGGCCACCAGGTTACGGTGCAGCAGCACCGCCCCCTTGGAGACACCGGTGGTGCCGCCGGTGTACTGCAACACCGCCACGTCATCGGGCTTGATCGTCAGCTTTTTAAGCGTGCCGCTACTGGCTTTGGCAATCGCCGCGTTGAACCGCACAGCACCGGGCAGGCTGTAGCTCGGCACCATTTTCTTGACATGGCGCACCACATAGTTCACCAAGGCGCCCTTGATCAGCCCCAGTTGATCGCCCATGGCGCACAACACCACATGTTTCACCGGTGTTGCGGCGATGCATTTGTCCAGTGTGGCGGCGAAATTCTCCAGAATCACAATCGCCTTGGCACCGGAATCCTTCAACTGGTGCTCTAACTCGCGCGCGGTGTATAGCGGGTTGACGTTCACCAACGTGAACCCAGCCCGCAAAATACCTGCCACAGCAATCGGGTATTGCAAGACATTAGGCATCATGACAGCCACCCGGTCACCACGGACCAGACCCAGGCTTTGCAGATAGACCCCAAAGGTCTGACTGAGCTGATCGACCTGGCGGTAACTCATCTCCTTGCCCATGAAGCTGTACGCACTTTGTCCGGCAAACTTCTGGAAGCTTTCTTCCATCATGTCAACCATTGAGGCGTAGCGATTCACATCAATGTCGGCCGGAACACCTGGGGGATAGCTGTTAAGCCAGATGCGATCAGTCATAGCGAAGTCTCCAAGTTCTGTATTGATGGTTTGATTCTCACCCGGTTGTCAGGTTTTGTAAGCTGTGTTTTCCCTAATTAGAGAAAAGCCTCCAATACTTGTCAGGCAGTGGAGGCTTGGCGTTTGCGCAGGAGCTAGCTTGGCCCCTAATGGCGTGGTGTGTGTCAGGATTTCAGAACGGTCAGCACTTCATCAAGCATTTTCTTGGCATCGCCAAACAACATGCGGTTGTTTTCTTTGTAGAACAGGGGATTGTCAACGCCTGCGTAACCTGAAGCCATGCTGCGCTTCATCACAATAGACGTCTTGGCTTTCCAGACCTCCAGCACCGGCATGCCGGCAATCGGGCTGGTCGGGTCATCCTGGGCACCGGGGTTCACGATGTCGTTGGCACCGATCACCATCACCACATCGGTTTTGGGGAAGTCGTCGTTGAGCTCGTCCATTTCAAACACAATGTCATACGGCACCTTGGCCTCGGCCAGCAACACGTTCATGTGCCCCGGCATGCGCCCGGCCACCGGGTGGATACCAAAACGCACATTGACACCTTTTTCGCGCAGGAACTTGGTGATCTCATACACCGTGTGTTGGGCTTGCGCCACGGCCATGCCGTAGCCCGGCACAATCACCACACTCTTGGCTTCACGCAGCAGTTCAGCGGTCTCAGTCGCATTGATCGGAGCCACCTCGCCTGCTGGCTGCGCTGCGTCGCCCGCAGGCTTAGGCGCGGCACTGGCGGTGCCAAAACCACCAGCAATCACACTGATGAAACTGCGCGCCATGGCCTTGCACATGATGTACGACAGAATGGCGCCACTGGAGCCCACCAGGGCACCAGTCACGATCAACAAATCGTTGGACAACATGAAACCCGTCGCCGCTGCGGCCCAGCCTGAGTAGCTGTTGAGCATGGACACCACCACCGGCATGTCGGCACCACCGATGGCCATCACCATGTGGATACCAAACAGCAAGGCAACCACCGTCATGATGACCAGGGGCGCAATGCCGTCCTCAATGGTGTGGGCGTTCATAAACTCGCGTCCAAACCAGATCACCACCAGCAAGCCGACCAGGTTCAGCCAGTGCCGCCCGGGCAACAGCAGCGGGTTGCCACCAATACGGCCAGAGAGCTTGCCAAATGCGATGATGGAACCAGAGAAGGTAACCGCTCCAATCAAAATGCCAATGTAGATCTCCATCTCATGAATGGATTTCGCGGCACCCACAAACCCTTTGGAAGCCTCAGGGTCAATGAAGGTGGCAATACCCACCAACATCGCAGCCAAGCCCACCATGCTGTGCATCAGCGCAACCAACTCGGGCATCTGCGTCATTTGCACTGTGCGTGCGGCATACAGGCCGATCGAACCACCAATCAACATGGCAGCAATGATCCAAGGCAGGCCAGAGCCAGTCACCTGCGGGCCAAACACCGTGGCCAGCACAGCCAACGCCATGCCGATCATGCCGTAGAGATTTCCGCGCAAGGCGGTTTCCTGGTTGGACAAGCCGCCCAAACTCAAGATGAAAAGAATTGTTGCTCCGATATAGGAGACGGTTGCCAGTTCTGTCGTAAACATGAATTGCCTCCCTTATTTGCGAAACATGGCAAGCATGCGCTGAGTGACGGCAAAGCCGCCGAACATATTGATGGCCGTCAACACAATGCCAGCTCCGGCAACCCAGGTGATCAATTCATTGGGACGCCCGGCTGCACCGACCATCGGCGAGATCTGCACCAAGGCACCAATCGCGATGATGCTGCTGATGGCGTTGGTCACGCTCATCAGCGGCGTGTGCAAAGCTGGTTTGACATTCCACACCACCATATACCCGACAAAGCAGGCCAATACAAACACCGTGAAGTGCGACAAAAAGGCCGGCGGCGCACTGGCACCAATCAGCCAGAACAGCGCTGCGGCCACACCAAACATGATGGCCAGCTTGCTGCCGGCCATAGGCTCACCGGCGTCGCCGTGGCCATGGGCCTTTTTGGCTGCTGGTGCAGCCGCCTTGGCCGGTGCTGCTGCAGGTGCAGCCGCCTGCTTGGGCGCAGGTGCGGGCCAGGTGATGGCGCCTCCCTTGGTCACCGTCAGACCGCGAATGGCATCGTCTTCCATGTTGACATCAATGATGCCGTCTTTGGTCTTGCACAGCTCTTCGGTCAGGCGAAACAGGTTGGTGGCATACAGCGTCGACGACTGCTTGGCCAAACGCGAGGCCAGATCGGTGTAGCCGACGATGGTCACACCGTGCTTCACCACGGCCTGGCCGGGCTCAGTCAGCTCGCAGTTGCCACCCTGCTCGGCAGCCATGTCCACAATGACACTGCCGGGCTTCATGCTCTTCACCATGTCGGCGGTGATGAGTTTGGGCGCGGGTTTGCCAGGAATCAAAGCTGTGGTGATGATGATGTCGGCCTCTTTGGCCTGCTTGGCGTACATCTCGCGCTGGGCCTGCTGGAAGCCCTCGCTCATCACCTTGGCGTAACCGCCTCCACCTGATCCTTCTTCCACGTAATCGACTTTCACAAACTCGCCACCCAGCGACACGACCTGATCGGCCACTTCGGCACGCGTGTCATTGGCACGAACAATGGCACCCAGGCTGGCCGCAGTGCCAATGGCCGCCAAGCCCGCCACGCCAGCGCCTGCAATAAACACCTTGGCGGGCGGCACCTTGCCCGCAGCCGTGATCTGGCCGTTGAAGAAACGACCAAAGGCGTTGGCAGCTTCAATCACCGCGCGGTAACCACTTACACCGGCCATGGAAGTCAAGGCATCCATCTTCTGGGCGCGGCTCAGTGTGCGCGGCAACGCGTCAATCGCCAGCACCGTGGCCTTCTTGGCGGCGAGCTGCTGCATCAACTCCGGGTTCTGTGCTGGCCATATAAAACTGATGAGGGCGCCGCCTTCGCGCAGCAGGCCGACCTCTTGAGCATTGGGACCCCGCACCTTGAAAACAATGTCGGCGCCAGACCACAGGGCTTGGGCGTCGGGCACGATGGTGGCCCCGGCGTCACGATAACTTTCGTCGGAAAAGTTGGCCGCATCTCCTGCGCCGCTCTGCACTGCCACGGAAAACCCGAGCTTGACCAGTTTGGCCACCACCTCAGGCACGGTAGCAACACGCTTCTCTAAGGGGAAAACTTCAGTTGGCACCCCAATGCATTGGGCCAATTTGGCGGATTCAACCGATGGGGCTTCGGCGGCAGTACCAGCTTGCATGAAACGACTCCTTCTATGATTTATCGTCGGCTACGCTCAGGCAGCGTGCCCGAGACAATCGCGCGAGCTTACATCAGTTTTCGCGCAAGTTTGCAGCCTGTCTCCCTGTCAGTTGACACAGATCAAAACTTCGCAAGCCGCCCCTACCGGCGTGAAGACCTCGTCTTCCCGGATAATCCTGCCATGATCCAACGATGGAAACCCAGCACCACAGTCGCGGCAATCATTGAGCAAAACGGTCTGTTTATGCTGGTGGAAGAACACACGCCCGAAGGCTTGCGGCTCAACAACCCGGCCGGCCACCTCGACGAGGGCGAAAGTCTGGTGCACGGCTGCGCCCGCGAAGCACTCGAGGAAACCAAGCACCTGTTTACGCCAGAGTCCCTGGTGGGGGTCTATCTGTCGCGCTTCCAGCGGGACGCCTGCGCCCCCCACGCGGCCGAGGACATCACTTATTTGCGCTTTGCCTTTGCGGGCCGTCTTGGCGCGTTGCAAAGTGGGCGCCAGCTCGACACCGGCATTGTCCGCACCCTCTGGCTCAGTCCAGATGACATTCGCGCGAGCGCTGAGCGCCACCGCAGCCCCCTGGTCCTGCAATGCATGGAAGACTACCTGTCAGGCCAGCGCTTCCCGCTGGGTCTGATACACACCGACGCCAGCGTGACCCGGATGTCAACGCTGCCCCACACGCTGTGAGCACCGTGACGCTACGCCAGCGAGTTGTGGTGGGTTTGAGCGGCGGGGTCGACTCTGCTGTCACGGCCTGGCTGCTCAAGCAACAGGGCCACGAGGTTCTGGGCATCTTCATGAAAAATTGGGAAGATGACGACAACAGCGCCTACTGCTCATCCAACGAAGACTTTGTCGATGCTGCCGCCGTGGCGGATGTGATCGGTATAGAGATCGAACACGTCAACTTTGCAGCAGACTACAAAGACCGGGTATTTGCCGACTTTTTGCATGAGTACCGCAGCGGCCGCACACCCAACCCGGACATTTTGTGCAATGCCGAAATCAAGTTCAAAGCCTTTTTGGACCACGCCATGCGCCTGGGTGCCGACAAAATCGCCACCGGTCACTACGCCCGGGTTCGCTTGAACCCAGCAACTGGCCTGCATGAGTTGCTCAAGGGCCTGGACCCGGCAAAAGACCAAAGCTATTTCTTGCACCGTCTCAATCAGGCACAACTCTCCAAAACCTGGTTTCCAGTGGGCGAGTTTCTCAAAACCGAGGTACGAAGAATCGCTCAGGACATCGGCCTGCCCAACGCCAAGAAGAAAGACTCCACCGGCATCTGTTTCATTGGCGAGCGGCCGTTTCGTGACTTTTTGAACCGGTACATTGCCAAAGAGCCCGGCCCGATCAAAAACGACAAGGGTCAGACCGTCGCGCAACACCTTGGACTGAGTTTTTACACTTTGGGGCAGCGTCAGGGCTTGGGCATTGGCGGACTCAAGGCCAAAGGGGCGCAACGCGGCGGCGGCGAACACGCGCCGTGGTTTGTGGCTCGCAAGGACATGAGCAGCAACACCTTGTGGGTGGTGCAAGGTCATAACCACCCCTGGCTGCAATCCCTGCACTTACAGGCCCAGCAGGCCAGTTGGGTGGCTGGCCACGCACCCGCGCCACGCACCCTAGCGGCGAAAACAAGATACCGCCAAGCCGACGCAGAGTGCGTTTTGCAAGATGTGGACGACAGCCACTTCGCACTGGGTTTCACCCAGGCGCAATGGGCCGTGACCCCGGGTCAGTCGGCTGTTTTGTACGACGGTGATATCTGCCTGGGTGGCGGCATCATCACCGACACGCAAGCCGCTGAAGAATCCAAAAACAATAGCAACCCACCCAATCAGAAAAACGGTTAGCGGCTATTTTGGCTTGAATCCCCTCAGCCCATGCGGGCCAACAAATCTTCCATGTCTTTGAGCATGGTTTCCACGCTACTGGCCTGGTCGTGCTCGGGTGACATGCACTGACCCAGTTCCTGCTCCATGAAACACATGGTCATGCGCAGGTAGGTGCTGTCCAACGCCTTGCGAACCGCAGAAAACTGTTGGCCAATTTTCTGGCAACTTTCACCCTCCTCGAGCATGCGCTGCACGCCACGAAGCTGCCCCTCCGCCCGTCGCAAGCGATTGAGCAGCTCATTGCGAGCCACTTCATTGGTCAAGGTCGTCATGGCATCGTCTTCTGCTTGAGAATCGCACTGCTTGGCCCCACTGGCGCCGGGCGCGGGTGGGCATCCATCCGGATTACCGGGCGCAGCCCACAGCACTTTCAGGCACACCCAGCTTTTTCAGGATGATGCTCAAGGGGCAAAAGTTGGTGAAACCTGACTGAAACAAGTTGGCACCCACAAAGGCGGTGAAAGCCAGCGCCCACTTACTGACGAACAGCGGGCTGCCCTCCACACCTAGCGCGAGCGAGAGCATGACAAAAAAGCCGGCGAAAACAAAAATATAACGTTGCACTGTCATTTCATAACTCCATTTCAAAAAATTATTTATTTAACCGATTGATGCCCAAAAGACCCATGATGTACTTCTCGTAGATGGGCTCAGATGTGCCCTTTTTAAGCTTGCGCATGAAGTATTTTTCGTAGGCAATTTTGGCCAGGTGCACCCACTTGCCTTTCTTGAACCAATTTACATTGCGCGGGGGGATCTGAGGTAAAGCCACAAAAGCGGCGCCCGTGTCACCCATGTCGGCCAGGCAGACGGCATTCCAGGTGCCCTTGGCAACGGCTGACTTGCCTACCAACTCATCGGCAAGATTGTGGCAAATGGCCGTCATCATGCTCTCGATCATGTAACCAGTTTTCGGCGTGCCGGTGGCCACCGGCGTCACCTCAACGGGCGGAATCGCAACGCATACACCAGCTGAGAAGATGTTGCGATACGCCTTGCTGCGCTGGAATTCATCGATCAGGACCATGCCGCGCGGATTGCACAGCTTGGGCACCGCAGCCACCGCATCCACACCCTTGAAAGCCGGCAGCATCATGGACAACTTGAAGCCGACTTCGTGGTCTTTCAACGGGTTCCCCTGGTCGTCGAGTTGCGTCACAAACATCTTGCCCTCTTCAACCCGGGTGGTTTTGGCGTTGGTGATCCACTTCATGTCACGCCCACGCAGTTCGGACTCCAGCATCGATTTGCTGTCACCCACACCGCCCAGACCCAGGTGCCCAATGTAGGGCTCGGACGTCACAAAGGTCATGGGGACTTTGTGCCGCAATTTACGACGGCGCAAATCAGTGTCCAGAATAAAGGCGAACTCGTACGCTGGACCAAAACAACTCGCGCCGGGCATGGCGCCAATCACCAACGGACCCGGGTTCTCCAGAAATTTTTGGTAGTCTGCAAAAAAGGCCTGCGCGTGGTCGATGTGACAAATCGAGTGGGTCATGCCACCACCGCCCGAGGCGACGGGCCCGGCTCCCGCCACTTCATCAAATGCCAGTTTGGGGCCAGTAGCAATCACCAGATAGTCGTAATCCAGCGTTTCCCCGTCCACCAGTGTGAGTTTGTTGGCATCGGCGTCAATGACCGTTACCGCCTTGGCAATGAACCCGATCTTTTTACGGGTCAGGTAGGGTGCAATCGGCAGCGTGACGGCTTCGCGGTCGCGCCAACCCACAGCAACCCACGGGTTACTGGGCACAAATTGAAAATAGTCCGTGGTGTTGACGACCGTGATGCGATGCTCCGGGGGAAGCATTTCACGCAGTTCATAGGCTGCAGGCATACCACCGATGCCTGCTCCCATGATGACGATATGAGCCATGTTGTCTCCTGATGTTATGAAAGATGACCGACAGAAACAGCCGCGTCTGTGTGCGGCTTGATACGGCGCCAGTACAGCGCGTAATACAGTACCGGAATGACCACCAAGGTGAGTACGGTGGATACCAAAATACCAAAAATCAGCGAGATCGCCAGACCATTGAAGATTGGATCATCCAAAATAAAGAAGGCACCGATCATGGCCGCCAAACCGGTCAGGGCGATGGGTTGGGCACGCACTGCGGCCGATTGAACAACCGCGTCTTTGAAGTCCACTCCTTGAGAGATCTGCAGCTCAATGAAGTCCACCAGCAAAATCGAATTGCGCACGATGATGCCTGCCAGCGCAATCATGCCAATCATGGACGTGGCGGTGAACTGCGCTCCCAGCAAAGCATGACCGGGCATGACACCGATGATGGTCAGTGGAATCGGTGCCATGATCACCAGCGGCGTCAAATAACTTTTGAACTGTGCCACCACCAGCAGGTAAATCAGAATCAAGCCGACGCCGTACGCTGCACCCATGTCACGGAAAGTTTCATAGGTGATCTGCCACTCGCCATCCCACTTGATGGAATACTGCCGATACGGGTCCGACGGCTGGTTAATCCAGTATTCACCGAGTTCACCGGTGCCGGGCAGCGCCGCCTCAGCCAAGTGTGTACGAATATCAAACAGCCCATACAAAGGGGAATCAAGCTTGCCTGACATGTCTCCGTACACATAACTCACAGCCTGCAAATCCTTGGTGAACAAGGGTTTGTCAATGATGCCGTATTCCACCTGAACCAACTCGGACAGGGGCACCAACTTGCCATTGGCAGCACGCATGGGCAGCGCCAAAATCGCCTCCAGACCGACCTGGTCTGCCAAAGGCAACTGCAGGCGCACGGGCACCGGGTATTTGGTCTGCTCATCATGCAAGAAGGCGACATCGGAGCCCGACAGGGCCATCGCTGCCGTTTGGGCAATGGCCGCCACCGGTATCCCCAGGGACTCAGCGCGCTGACGCTGCACCCGCAGATAAGCGCGCGGCGCGTTCGCCTGCAGCGAGGTGTCCACACCCACAATGTCTGGCGTTTTGGTAAAGGCCTGCGCAATGCGCGCAGCCAACTGCTGACGACCCGCTTCATCTGGGCCATACACCTCTGCCACCAACGGCGACATCACCGGAGGGCCGGGTGGCACCTCGACCACTTTGATGCGCGCGCGATGGCGCTGACCGATATTTTCCAACTCGGGGCGCAAACGCTGTGCAATGGCGTGACTTTGGTCGTCGCGATGATGCTTGTCGACCAGGTTCACCTGCAAATCGCCCTGCTCGGCATCCGCTCGCAAGTAGTACTGGCGCACCAGCCCGTTGAAAGTGATCGGCGACGCCGTGCCAGCATAGGCCTGCAGGTTGAGCACCTCGGGCTGTTTGGACAAGTACGCCCCCAGCTCGTGCAACACGGCTGCGGTGTTTTCAAGGGGCGTGCCACTGGGCATTTCAACCACCACCTGGAACTCGCTCTTGTTGTCAAACGGCAGCATCTTCAAAACCACCCATTGCACCAGGGTCAAGCCCACCGACAACAGCAGTGCCACCACAATGCCGATCAATAAGAGCCAACGCTTGCGGGCACTCTCCAGAAACGGTGTCAGCACCCGTGCAAACAGCCTTTGCAGCTTGGAGCTCATCCCGGAGGCCTTCTCCGGCGTGTGTGCTGCATCATGCTGGCGCATCAATTTGAGTGCCAGCCAGGGCGTGATGGTGAAAGCGATGCCCAAAGAAATCGCCATGCCCAAGCTGGCATTGATCGGGATGGGGCTCATGTACGGCCCCATGAGTCCACTGACAAAAGCCATCGGCAACAAGGCCGCAATCACCGTCAGGGTGGCCAAAATGGTCGGCCCGCCCACCTCGTCCACAGCAACCGGAATGATCTGGCGCAGGGTATCGTGGGGCCTGAGCTGCTGGTGCCGGTGTATGTTCTCCACCACCACAATCGCGTCATCAACCAAAATACCGATCGAAAAAATCAGCGCAAACAGCGACACCCGGTTTAAAGTGAAGCCCCAGGCCCAGGACGCAAACAAGGTGGCCATCAGCGTCAAAATGACTGCAGCGCCGACAATCACCGCCTCGCGGCGACCCAGGGCAAAACCCACCAGCAAAATCACCGAACCCGTGGCAAAAGCCAGCTTCTGAATCAGCTTATTGGCTTTTTCTGCGGCAGTTTCACCGTAATCACGGGTGATGGTGGTTTGAATATCGGCGGGAATCACCGAATTGCTCAACTCAGCAATACGGGCGCGTACCGCACTCGACACATCCACCGCGTTGGTCCCAGGTTTCTTGGTGACAGTCAGCGTCAATGCCGGATAAACACCGCCCGCCTCGCCAGCGGAAGGAGCCACTGCCATGCCCGGGCCAGATGCACCCGCCCCTGGCGTGAACCAGACGTAGCGCAAGGGTTGCTGCGCGCCGGTCTCAATGCGCGCGACCTCCCGCAAAAAAACCGGCGCGCCTTTGCTGACACCGACCACCAGGTCACCCACATCTTCAGCCGAGCGCAAAAACTCGCCGGTTTCCACCCGCAACATTTGCCCCTGGGTGCCACTTGTATCAAACACCACGCCCGCAGGCATACTGACATTGGCACCGGCCAACATGTTTTTGAGCGATAACAGGTCAACCCCGCGCTCACGCAGGCGAGCCGGATCAAGCCAGACATGCACGGCACGGCCCGGGCCGCCAATGGTCTGCACTTCACGGGTGCCGGGCACACGCTTGATTTCGGCCTCCATCGTGTGTGCAATGCGTTCCAGGTCCGCTGCAGCCGTCTCGCCCCGACTCCACATCGTCACCGCCAGAACCGGAACGTCATCAATCCCTTTGGGTTTGACAATCGGGCTCAAGGTGCCCAGGTCGCGCGGCAGCCAGTCCTGGTTTGCATTGAGCACATCGTACAAACGCACCAGCGCCTCGGTGCGTGGCACACCCACCTTGAACTGCACCGTCATCAGTGCCATGCCAGGCCGGGCCACGGAATAGGTGTGCTCAATGTCGGCTATTTGACTCAGCACCTGCTCCGCCGGACGCGCCACCATATTCTGCACATCGACACTGCTGGCACCCGGAAACGGAATCAGCACGTTGGCCATGGTGACGTTGATCTGCGGTTCCTCTTCGCGCGGTGTCACCAGCACAGAGAACAAGCCCAGCAACAAGGCCAGCAGCGCCAGCAAGGGCGTGATGGTGTTGAGCTTGAACGCCCGGGCCAGTTGCCCAGACACCCCCAGCTTCGGATGTTTATGCATACTCATCTCACTGCGCAGCTGCAGGCGCCGGGGCGGCGACCTGTGCCCCCTTCAAACCTGCATTGACCGGGTTCAGCGCAACGCGGTCGGCTTCAGTCAGCCCCGCCAGCACTTCCACGCCCTGGCTGCCATGATCCGCACCCAGACGCACCGCCTTCAACGCAAAGCCCTGGCCCACCACCACATACACGGCCGTCAATTCACCGCGGCGCAACACGGCCGCACCCGGCACCACCAAGCGCCGGTCCTGACCTGCCGCAAACCGGACACGAATCTGTTGGCCCGGGGTGAGCCCCTGCGCTGATTGCACCGGCAGATCAAGCCGCCACTCAATGGTTTGCGACACCGGATCAGCACTCGGGAGTTGCTGCGTCAGCGTCGGACGAACCCACTGCTGTGCGCCATCGGCAGTCGGCACCTGAACTTCAACCGTCATGCCACCCGATAGGGACTTGGATCGTGACACCGGAACCTGCACCACTGCACGCAGGGGCGATGGTGCATACAAGCTCAGCAAAGGCTTGCCTGGCAGCGCCAGGTCACCCACCTCGGCTTCGGTCTGCCAAACCCAGGCATCAAACGGTGCTGTCACACGCGTAAATCCTTGCGACAGGCCGGCCTGCTTCATGGAAGCGTTGGCCTGGTCGCGTGCAGCCTGGGCCGATTTGAGTTGGGCCTGAGCTGAATCCAGCGCCGCCATGCTCACAAAACCTTGGGCACGCAAATCGCGCGTGCGGTCAAAACTGGCTTGGGCGTTGCTCAATTCAGCCTGCGCCTGGGCCACCTGCGCCTGACCGCGCTGCACCCCAGTTTGCGCTTCGCGATCATCCACCGTGGCCAGCAATTGCCCCGCGCGCACTTTGTCGCCGGCTTTGACCAAGAGGGCGGTCAGCCGGCCGGACACTTGTGCCGACACCGTGCTTTGCTTGACCGGGTGCACCACCCCATCCATCTCAAAACCATGCCCCACCGCTTTGATCTGAACCGGAACAACGGGCACCTGAACACGGCCTTGAGCCAACGCGAATGAAGTCGAAAACAGTGCGGCCAGCAGCGTCAGGCTGAGCCGGCAAGTGGCACCGTGGATCGATTATATTAGAAGACCGCCTTTCGGCACGAATCTCCGAAGAAAGACCTCACTTCAACTCGCAAAACCGCTCTGCACTGGCGCAGGCATGACTCAAAACGGAATATCGTCGTCCATGTCATCAAAGCTACTGGCGGGTCGCGCAGCTGGCGCAGGTGCCGGGCGCGCAGCCGGGGCACTGGGGCGGGCCGCGGCTGGAGCTGGCCGGGAATACCCCCCACCTTCATCGTCGGCACTGGGCTCACCTCTGCCTTCGCGTCCACCCAGCAGTTGCATCTCATTGGCGATGATGTCGGTGGCGTATTTCTCAATGCCATCCTTGTCGGTGTACTTTCGCGTCTTGATGCGGCCTTCGACATAAACCGGGTTGCCCTTTTTCAGATATTGGCTGGCAATTTCAGCCAGACGACCAAAAAATGTCACCCGGTGCCACTCGGTCTCTTCCACCATTTCACCGGTTTTGCCTTTGTAACGACTGCTGGTGGCGATGGTGATGTTGGCCACCGGGTCGCCGCTGGGCAAATAACGCACCTCGGGGTCGCGGCCCAGGTTGCCAACAAGAATGACTTTATTTACAGAGGCCATGGTGATCCTAAATTGCAAACGATCACTTTATCAGGCTTTGGCAGGGGGCAAAGAGCTGACCGACGCGGGCGCCTGCATCGGCCAGGCGACCAGCAACCACAAAATCATCAAAGCAGCACACCCGGCAAACAGAACACTGGCTCCACCATGCTTCATGACCCACCCGCCCACCATGCCACCGGCAAAAAAACCCAGCGATTGCAATGTGTTGTACACCCCGATGGCCGCGCCCCGCGCCCGCGGCGGCGCCAGACGCGACACCATGCTGGGCTGACTGGCTTCAAGCACATTGAAACCATAAAAAAACACAAACAACAAAGCACCCACCCCCATCAATCCGGGCGCGGACCCCACCTCAAGCCACAGACCGATCTCTACCAGAGCCAAGAGTCCGATCGACGTTAAGAACACGGCGCGCAAGTAGCCGCGCTTTTCCAGCTGAAACAAGCTGCCGCCCATCACCACAAAAGAGCCGAGAACCGCCGGCAGGTAGACCTGCCAATGGTGATCGCGTGCCAGCCCCGCCTGCACCAGCATGGCCGGCAGAGCCAGCCACATCGCCAGTTGCACCGCGTGCAACACAAACACGCCAAAGTTCAGCCGCAGCAGCGCGCTGGAGTGCAGCACATCCGCCAGGCGGCCACGGGGCTGATTCTTGTGCTCCAGCGGTTCTGGCGGAACCCACCAGATCACGGCAGCCACGCCCAAAACAGCCAGCAGCGCCGTCAAGCCAAAAATACCCACCAGCCCGATCCAGCCGGCCAACACGGGCGCGGCCACCAGCGACAGCGCAAACATCAAACCAATGCTGCCACCCACCAGCGCCATCGATTTGGTGCGCACCGCGTCACGCGTCTGGTCGGCCAGCAAGGCCGTCACCGCAGCCGATACCGCACCCGCACCCTGCACCGCACGCCCGATCGCCAACCACGTCAAGGTGGGCGCCAACGCCGCCACCAGGCTGCCCGCAGCAAACAGCAGCAAGCCAAAAACAATCACCGGCTTGCGGCCCAGCCGGTCAGAGGCCAGCCCGTAGGCAAACTGCAACAGGGCCTGTGTCAGGCCATAGATCCCCATGGTCAAACCGATCATGGCTGCGTCATCACCTCCCGGGTAACGCGCCGCCTCGATGGCAAAAACCGGCAGAATCAAAAACAGCCCCAGCATGCGCAACCCGAAGATCGAGGCCAGCGACAAGCTGGCGCGCCATTCAAGTGCCGTCATAACTGTCGAAGAGGAGGCGCTGGCAGAGACCAGAGCAGGGTTCACTTGAGACAAAGAATTTCTCCGAAAACACATCGACAACCCACACCGGGTTGCTGCGGCCGGATTGTCACTGATCAGGCTGGGTGCAGCGCGGTGAGGGTGCTGCGTGGCCAAATTGTGGTTTAGCGGGATAGGGCGCCACACTCAGCCGGGCATCAACCCCAAAGGATTGAACACACGACTTTGAATCGCACCCGGATTGGGCGGCAAAACTCCAGCTTGACTATCATGGTGGGTTTTCCGGTGTATTTTCACCGCCCCTCATTTGTAAGCCGCCCCGCCTTGAACAACCCTACCGACCCCAGCCACACCGCGCGCCCCGCCGATGGCAAATACCTCGCTGCGGCACTGCAGCACCAAACCATCAGCATTCGGGGTGCGCGCACTCACAACCTGAAAAACATTGACCTGGACATCCCGCGTAACCAGTTGGTGGTGATCACCGGTTTGAGCGGCTCAGGCAAGTCCAGCCTGGCGTTTGACACGCTGTACGCCGAAGGCCAGCGGCGCTATGTCGAGAGCCTGTCGACCTACGCGCGCCAGTTTCTGCAGCTGATGGACAAGCCTGATGTGGATGTGATTGAGGGTTTGAGCCCCGCCATTTCGATCGAGCAAAAGGCCACCAGCCACAACCCCCGCTCCACCGTGGGCACCGTGACCGAGATCCACGACTACCTGCGCCTGCTGTTTGCACGCGCTGGCACGCCCTACTGCCCCGAGCACGCTGTGCCACTGCAGTCGCAAACCGTCAGCCAAATGGTGGACGCCGTGCTGGCGCTGCCCGCCGACACCCGACTGATGATCCTGGCTCCGCTGGCGCGCGAGAAAAAGGGCGAGTTTCTGGAGGTGTTTGCCGACATGCAAGCCCAAGGCTATGTGCGTTTTCGCATCAATGGCGTGGCTTACGAGTTTGACCAGTTGCCCGCGTTGAAGAAAACCGAGAAACATGACATTGACGTGGTGATTGACCGCATCAAGGTGCGCCACGCGCCGCTATCCAACACCGTCGCGGCCAGCCCGGTGAATGAGGAAGATGCAGAGATCGACGCGGGCATCCTGGCCGCGCACGCCGACTTCGCTGCCCTCAAACAACGCCTGGCCGAAAGCTTCGAGGCCGCTCTGCGCCTGGCCAATGGGCGCGCCATTGCCATTGAAATGGATAGCACATCACGCAGTGATGACGAGGGCTACAAGCCAAAAGAGCACTTATTCAACGCCAAGTTTGCCTGCCCGGTATGCAGCTACAGCATCTCCGAGCTGGAGCCGCGCCTGTTCTCCTTCAATTCGCCAGTGGGCGCCTGCCCCAGCTGCGATGGACTGGGCCTGCAGGACTTTTTTGATCCGGCACGGGTGGTGGCTTTCCCGACGCTGAGCCTGGCCAGTGGCGCCATCAAGGGTTGGGACCGCCGCAATGCCTACTACTTTGCCATGCTGGAAAGCCTGGCGGCACACTACAAGTTTGACATTGAACTGGCGTTTGAACGCCTGCCGCCATCCGTGCAACAGACCGTTCTTCACGGCTCGGGCGAAGAAGACATCAAGTTCTCTTACGCCATGGACTCTGGCAGCAGTGCGGGCAAGAAGGTCAGCAAAAAACACCCGTTTGAGGGCATCATTCCGAACATGCAGCGGCGCTACCGCGAGACCGACTCGGCGGTGGTGCGTGAAGATCTGGCCCGCTTGCGCAGCACCCAGCCCTGCCCGGACTGCGGCGGCAGTCGCCTGCGCACCGAGGCACGTCACGTCAAAATTGGTGAGGGCGCCCAGGCGCGCGCCATCTTTGAGCTGAGCCACCACACACTGGCCGAATGTTTTGATTACTTCAGCCAACTCCACATGCACGGCGCCAAGGGCGACATTGCGGCCAAGGTGGTGCGCGAGATCAGCCTGCGCCTGAAGTTTCTCAACGATGTGGGCTTGACTTACCTGAGCTTGGACCGCAGCGCCGAAACACTCAGTGGCGGGGAGTCTCAGCGCATTCGCCTGGCCAGCCAGATTGGATCGGGGTTGACGGGGGTCATGTACGTGCTTGACGAGCCCAGCATTGGCCTGCACCAGCGCGACAACGACCGCCTGATCGACACCCTGAAGCACCTGCGCGACATTGGCAACAGCGTGCTGGTGGTGGAACATGACGAAGACATGATGCGCGCCGCCGACCAGATCATTGACCTGGGACCCGGCGCCGGCGTGCACGGCGGGCGTGTCATGGCACAAGGCACATTTGACGAGGTCAAGGCCAACCCGCATTCCCTAACCGGCCAGTACCTGGCCCACACTCTGAAGATTGAGGTACCCGGCCAACGCACTGCCTGGCTGCCATCCGAAGCACCTAAAGTCTTTAACGGCGGCAAACCCAGCCGCTTTGCCCCCAGCCCAGCCGCCATCAAGCGTGCCGCACGCGAAGCCGTGCACCTGTCGACCCAGGGGGACATGCAGGCCCTCAAAGTCATCGGTGCCAAGGGCCACAATCTGAAAAATGTGGATGCGGCGTTTCCGGTGGGCTTGTTCACCTGCGTCACCGGTGTATCGGGCTCGGGCAAATCTACCCTGGTCAACGACACACTTTACAAGGCCGTGGCGCGCACCATTTACCGCGCGCACGACGAACCCTCCGAGCACAGCGCGATCGAGGGCATTGAGTACTTTGACAAGGTCATCAACGTCGACCAGTCGCCGATTGGCCGCACACCGCGCAGCAACCCCGCCACTTATACCGGCCTGTTCACCCCGATACGTGAGCTGATGGCCGAGGTGCCCACGGCGCGCGAACGCGG
>JAIFMR010000037.1 GCA_020048255.1 Rhodoferax sp.
AGGAGCCTTTGATGGTGTGGGCCGCGCGAAAGACGGCGTTGATCATTTCGCTTTTGTCTTCAGCCTGCTCCACACCCAGCAAGGCGGTTTCCATGTCTTCGAGGAGCTCGCGGCTCTCGATAATGAACGTCTCCAGTGCGTCATCTAAATCCATGTCAGCTCCTTGTTGCGCTTGTCGGGCTGCGCGAATCCATCACCAGGTGGTCGCCAAAATAGGCGGCCACATTGAGTAGTTCAAAAACCTCCAGCACAGCCGGGCTGTGGCCTACCAGGGTCACGTCGCGCTGCTGGGCGCGAGCGGTCTTTTTGGCCAGCATCAGCAACTGCAGTCCGGCGGTGTCCAGGTCACTCACCCCGGAGAGGTCAATCTTGGTGACAGGCGGGGTGGCCAGGATGACTGGCTTGAGCTCCATGGCCCGAAAGATGGTGAGTTCACCTTCAATACGCAAAATGTTGGAATCGCTCATGGCAGGCACAGCCGTTGGACTGCTCCGATCAGTTGTTCGGGTTGAAAAGGTTTGACGACCCAGGCGCGTGCCCCAGCCGACTGACCTTCACGCTTTTTCTCCTCGGCCGACTCGGTGGTGAGCATGATGACCGGGGTGAATTTGTAGGCCGGCATCAGCTTGACGGCCTTCAGGAAGGCAATGCCGTCCATCACCGGCATGTTCACGTCGCTGATGATCAGGTGCACCTTTTGGCCGGTGAGCTTGGAGAGGGCGTCTTTGCCGTCGCAGCCCTCGATCACGTCGTAGCCCGCACCTTTGAGCGCAATGCCCACCACCCGGCGCATGGACGCCGAGTCGTCAACAATCATGATGGTTTTAGCCATGTCGGTTCCTCTAGAAAAAACTGATTTCGGTGCTGCTGCTGCTCTGCTGGACCGTGCCACCCTCGTGGATCACATGTTGGTCCGCCATCACATAGGTTTTCTTCATCTCGGCCAGCATTTCTTGTGCATTGATGGGCTGTAACACGCCGGTTTGCTCATAGGTCTGCTGCTGCTCTTGCAAGAGCGCGGGCAGGTGGTCGATGTTTTTGCCCACTTGTGTCAAGATTTGGCTGACGCGGTCCTGGAACTGCATTTGCACCAGCGCCTGGTTGACTTCGGACTGAATGCTGATGCTCTCGTCTTGCAGCAAGTTGCTGGAGCTGCGAAACGCTTCGGTGATGCCCCGAAAATCAGCCATGACCCGGTCAATGGTGACGTGCACCGACTCTAAAGATTTGTCTTCAGCCACCACTGACTCACGCACCACAGTGCAGGTCTCCACAATGGCAGCGTTGATGATGTTGACCTTTTCGGCAATTTTGCGACCGGTGTTGCCCGACTGGTTTGACAACATACGAAACTCTTTGGCCACCACAGCAAAACCACGACCCAGATCGCCCGCGCGGGCGGCTTCAATAGCGGCATTCAGAGCCAGCAGGTTGGTTTGCTGGGCGATGCGCGCCACGTCGGCGGCCATTTCTTGCAGTTCGCTGGTGAAGCGGTCCAAGCCCTGCACTTTGGCGAGCATGCTTTCCATGTTGCTCATGGAACTTTGCTGCACGGCAATCAGGGCGCCCAGGTCTTGCTCGCTTCGGGCAAAAATGGCCACCAGATCATTGCCATTGTTTTCCACGCTGTCGGTGGCTTGGGTGGCGGTATGCAGGGCCGCGTCGAGCTTGTCGACAATACCGCCAAAACGATCAGACAGTGCGTTGATGGCGGTTTCCATCTGGTCGCGTGAGGCCTCGATGTGGCCCTTCCAGACCGGCACAATATCCACACCAAAATCGGCTTGCCCGGCCAGATAGTCGTCCACCGCCTGCTGCATGGCGGCTTCGCGTTGGGTCATTTGCAAACCCGTGAAGACACCGCCGGCCAGCACCAGCAGGCCCAAGCCCAGCGACAAGGGGCTGGCGCTACCTGAAACGCCAGCAGCGACAGCGCCCAACACACCCACCACTGCGGGGTAGAACTTGAGCTTGCCGGTTGATTTGAAGGAGATCATGTGATGGACTCCTGAGGGCAGGCTGTCAGACCCGCAAGGATGGGCATCAGTTCGGCCACAAAATTGGCTTTGCCCACCAGGCCTACAGCACCTAACTTTTTGGCTGCTGCGCGATAAGAGTCGTTGTCATGCATGGATAAAAACAGCACGCGGGGTGATTGCGGCCAGCTGCGCATGGTTTTGGCCACATCCAGCCCACTGGGGCCAGGCATGACGATGTCCAGCAGCATCAGGTCAGGCTGCAATTGCTCTGCCAGCGCCAGGGCGTGGGGGCCATCGTTGGCCTCTGCCACCACCTCGACACCTGGCACCATGCCAAGAAACTTCTTGACCGTGGCCAAAAAAGTTTGGTTGTCATCTACCAGCAAAATTTTAAGAGTCATAAAAGACTCCAGGTTTGAAAAAACGTCACATCGAATCGCATGCAACAGAATGTAAGCGTTCCGGTGCCGCCTGGACATCAGGCGTATACCCTAGTCAGTGGGGAGAAACACCTGAGAGCGCCGACAGGCTCTTGGGAATGTCCAGCGGGAAAACCACACAAAAGTAGGCGCCGCCGCCGTCCGTGGCTTGCACCTCCAGATGCCCGCCCAGCTGACGGGCCAGGTCGGACACCAGTTGCAGGCCCAGGGACTGCGAGCGTCGCACCTCAAAGTCTGCGGGCAAGCCAACGCCGTTGTCCTTCACACACACACGCCAGTAACCCGGCGTGGCATCGGGTTGCGACTGCAAGGTGATGACACCCGAGCGGCCCGGCGGGAAGCCGTGCTTGAGCGCGTTGGACAACAACTCGTTGGCCAGCAATCCACACGGTGTGGCCTGGTCCATGGCCACCTGCGTGGGGGCCAGCTCCAACTGCAGCTGCACTTCGCCACTGCCGCTCGCCTGCGAGCGAATGGCCTGGGTGGCCATTTGCCGCAAATAAGCCGCCAGGTCAATCCAGGCAAAATTGCCGGCGCGGTACAAGGTCTCGTGCAGCAAAGCCATGGCATACACCCGGCCCTGCATGTCCTTGAGCACGGCGCGTGTGCCCGGCTCGGTGCTGCGGCCGGCTTCCAGGCGCAGCAGGCTGGTGATGACCTGCAGGTTGTTTTTGACGCGGTGGTGCACTTCGTTGAGCAGCGCCATTTTTTCTTCCAGCGAGCTCATGAGCATCTGCTCAGCCTGCTTGCGCCGGGTGATGTCCTGCTTGAGCGCTACGTAATGGGTGGCCAAGCCGTGCTCATCGAGTACCGGGGCAATCACAGCGTGTTCAATGAAGATGTCACCGCTTTTCTTGCGGTTGTGCAGCTCGCCCTGCCAAACACCGCCGCTGGCCAGGGTTTCCCACATCTCAACATACACCGCGGGGGGTGTCTTGCCAGACTGCAGAATGCGTGGGTTGGCACCCAACACCTCCCGCGCGGTGTAACCCGTGACCTGGGTAAAGCCTGGGTTGGCGTACTCAATGGTGCCTTGCAGGTCGGTGATGACCACGGCAATCTGCGCTTGCTCTACCGCGCTGGACAGTTGGCGCAGTTTGGCGTCAGCGGCTTTGCGGTCGGTGATGTCGGTGATGAGCCCATGCCACAGCACCGCGCCCCCAGCAAGCCGTTCGGGCAGAGCGTCACCATACAGCCAATGCACTGTGCCATCCTCAAACCGGACCCTAAACTCATGCTTCCAGGGACTCAAGTTGCGGGCTGATTCTTGGATTGACGCTATGGCACTTTGCACGTCATCCGGGTGGCCTAATGCAAAAACAGCCGCGGCATCGTGCTGAACCTCCTCGGGGCTGAGCCGGTAAATCTCGCGTATGGCGTCACTGGCATACGGAAAACATGAACTGCCATCGGGGCGCAACAAGAATTGGTACACCATGCCTGGCACCCGATCCGCAATTCTGGTGAGCCGCTTGAGGGCCTCGTCCGAAGCCTGGCGGGCCTGTTGGAGTTCGGCCAGAGTGTTGGACAAGACCTGGGTCTTCTCCTGCACACGCCGGCGCAGCATCAGGTTCCACAGAGCCAATAAAGCCGCCAACGCAACAATGCCCGCCGCACCCCAGCGCACCCAACGCGCGAAGGGCGATTCGACGAGTTCTTGCACTTGTGACCCGAACCATTTGTCCTGAATCTGCTGCGCCTCAGCCGGGGTGATGCTGGCAAAGCCGCGCTCGATCAAGGCCAGCGTGGCCTGGTCGCCCTTGTGTACGGCACGATGAAACTGCCCGCTGGCAATGGCCGCCGAATGCCGGTAATCTTTGTCCAGCCCGAGTTGGTGCAGCAGGTAGAAGCCGGGCGGCTGATCCATGCAAAACACCCGAATATCCCCGGCACCAGCAGCACCCAACACGGCACTGTAGCTGGGATAACGCTTGAACTGATCAACCCCTTTGGATGCCAGTGATTCGATACAGGCATCGCCATCTTTGACGCCGACGGCAAACCCCTTGAGGGACTCGGCATTCACAATGCCACTGAGGCTGCGATGAAAAAAGATCGACACCTCCAAGCTGGCATAGGGCGCCGTGAAGTCATAGAAAGCTTGCCGGCCTGGGGTTTTGAAAAGGGTGTCAATCACGTCGGCCTGGCCCGCACGCATCTGGTTTTGTGCGGCCATCCAATTCATCGGCAGGAGCTTGACCTGCACACCCGTCTTTTTCTGCCAGAGTTCCCAGGAGTCTTTCAAAATGCCCTGAAACTCCCCGTGGGCATCGCGAAAAATATACGGTGGGTAGTCGTTGTCAAGCACCACCGTGAGGGTTTTGGGCTGGGCCACCGCCACGCCACTGAAACACAGCCAAACCAGGGTGAAGATCCACACCAGAAATTTCATATATTGATAGCAGCTTGCGCTTGCAGGGTAAGGGCTAGAGCCCAATTTGACTGTGAACTTGTGGCAAGTCATGGGCGGCAACCGGGCGGGCAAACAGATAACCCTGAAACGCATCACAGCCCATGGCCACCAGCGCATCGTATTGACCCTGGGTTTCAACCCCCTCGGCAATCACCTGCATGCCCAGGTTGTGCCCGAGCGAGACAATGGTCTGGCAGAGCACGGCGTCGTCGGGGTCGGTCAACAGGTCACGCACAAACGATTGGTCAATCTTGAGCTGATCCATTGGCAGCCGTTTCAGATAGGCCAGCGACGAATAGCCGGTGCCAAAGTCGTCCAGCGAAAAGCTCACGCCCATGGCCTTGATGCGGCGCATCTTGTCAATCACATCGGCAATATCGCCGACCAGCATCGACTCGGTGAGTTCGAGCTTGAGCAGGCTGGGTTGGGCCCCGGACATGCCCAGCGCCATGGCCACGCAGTCGACAAAATCTTCCTGCGCGAACTGCAGGGCGCTGACATTGACGGCCATGATCCAGCCGGCCTGCTGCGGCGTTTGTGCCCACTGCACCAGCTGGTGGCAGGCGGCATCAAGCACCATTTGCCCGAGTTGCAGGATCAAGCCGGTTTCTTCGGCCAGCGCAATAAAGTGGGCAGGCGACACCATGCCGCGCAGCGGATGCTGCCAGCGCACCAGGGCCTCGGCGCCCAGCGGCTTACCGCTGGCGTTGACCTGGACCTGGTAATGCAGCACGAATTCCTGCGCTTGCAGTCCGCGCTGAATGTCTTTTTCGAGCTCGGTGCGGGCCACCATCAGCGCCTGCATGGCGGGGTCATAAAAACGCGCGGTGTTGCGCCCGGCGGACTTGGCCTGGTACATGGCGGCATCGGCCATTTTGAGCAATTCGTTGGTGTCTTGCGCATGCTGGTCAAACATGACGATGCCCACGCTGGCCGAGCTGACATAGCGGTGGCCGCGCAAGCTGTGCGCCTGGCTCAGCGCGTGCAAAATTTTGTTGGCCACCGTTTCCGCCCGGGTTGCCGCCATAGTGGGCTCCAGACCCAGGTTGTCCAGCATCACCATGAACTCGTCGCCACCAAAATGCGCCACGGTGTCTTCTTCGCGCACACATTGCTGCAGCCGCCGTGCCACATCGCGCAGCAGGTCATCACCATAACCCGGCCCCAGGGTGTCATTGATTTGCCGGAAGCGGTCCAGATCAAGATAG
This sequence comes from Rhodoferax sp., assembly GCA_020048255.1. Lineage (GTDB taxonomy): Bacteria > Pseudomonadota > Gammaproteobacteria > Burkholderiales > Burkholderiaceae_C > Rhodoferax. The sequence goes on from JAIFMR010000037.1 coordinate 6,041, forward strand.
ATCAGGGCCCCCATCTGGTCGGACTGCGCCGCAGTCGCCACCGCCAGCGCCAGCCGGTCCAGCAGACGCTTGCGGTTGGGCAGACCGGTCAGCTCGTCGTAATACGTCAGGCTGTTGACCTGCTCTTGAACCAGCCGGTGCTGGCTCAGGTCGCTCAGGATGCCAATGTAGGCCACACTCCCGGCGTTGTTGATGTGTGACAGGGTCAGGCTGAGCGGAAATGTCGAGCCGTCCTGGCGCAAGCCGGTGATTTCGCGCTGGCGGCAAATCAGGCTGTCCATGACCGACACCGGATGCTGCAGCATCAGCTCATGTTGGTCCCGCACCGACTCGGGCATGAGCATCAGCACACTTTGGCCCATGACCGCATCGGGCGCATAGGCAAACATGGCGCTGGCGCTTTTGTTGAACGACAGCACCCGGCCCTGGGTATCGAGTGAGATCACGCCCTGCGTCATGTTGTCCAGAATGGCCTGGTTGCTGAACGTCAGCTCACGCTCACGCGACTGCGCCTGCAGTTTGTAAAACGCCATTTGCAGCACGGTGCGCAACTCGCGCTCTGAAAACGGCTTGAGGATGTAACCGTAGGGTTCTGCCAACTGGGAGCGTTGCAAGATCTCGTCGGCGGCAAACGCGCTGAGAAACACCGCGGGCACACCGAACTGCTGGCGAATGGCCAGCGCGGCCTCGATGCCGTCCATGCCTGAGCCCAGCTTGATGTCCATCAGCACCAAATCCGGCAGCAATTGCCCCGCCAGCGCGATGGCTTGCAGGCCGGTGTGGGCGATACCCACCGCCTCAAAGCCCAGTGATTCAAGCTGGCCATGCAAATCCCGGGCGACGATAACTTCGTCTTCCACAATCAGGATACGGGGTTGGGACATGGGTCTCGTGGCTTAAAAAAGAGTGAAGCCCCAAGATGGGCTTGCTGCTCGGCACGTTACCAGTAACCCGGCCCGATGGACATCAGGCGAACACCTGAACCCCGTCAGGTAAACACCTGAGGCCTTCCATTTCTAAATCAGGCCCACAGCTCGCATCATGTTACAAGAATGCTAGCTACCAGCGCTTGCTGTATATGGGCTAGAGGCCCATTTGTTATACAGAAACCAGTCCCATCTTGAGGGCGTAGCGCACCAGGCCGGTGACTTCGTGCACGTCAAGCTGCTTCATCAGCCCGCTGCGGTGGGTCTCGACGGTTTTGACCGACAAATCGAGCCGGCGGGCAATCTCCTTGGTGCTCAAGCCTTCGGCAATGAGTTGCAAGACCTCGCGCTGGCGCGGCGACAACTGCTCGCCGGGTTGATCGTCGTCACGTAAACGCTGCACATAGTCGTTGACCACGCCTTTGGAGACCGCCGGGCTAAGAAAAGTCTCGCCACGCAACACGGCAGCCAGGGCCAGGCCGAGTTCCATGGGCGCCGCGTCTTTGAGCAAATAGGCCACAGCACCGTTGCGCAAGGCCCGGCGCACGTATTCTTCGTTTTGATGCATGGACAAAATCATCACCCGAATGCTGGGGTGTGATTTGACCAGGCGCGCGGTGGCCTCCAGGCCATTGAGGCCGGGCATGGCAATGTCCATCAGCACCAGATGGGGTTGCAGTTGCTCAGCCAGTTCCAGCAAGGCCAGGCCGTCGCCGGCTTCGCCCACCACCTCGATCTCGGGCATGGATTCCAGCAGCTTGCGCAAGCCGGCTCGCACCAGGGTGTGGTCATCGGCCAGCAACACACGCACGGTGCTCACAACGCGTCTCCCTGGGTGCGCCAGGGGCACCGTAGCTCCACCGTGCTGCCCTGCCCGATCACCGAGGCCATGTCCAGCCGGCCGCCCAGCAGCGTGGCGCGCTCCTGCATGCCCAAGACACCCAGGCTGGCGCCGGTAGTCGCCCGTTCCCGCATGGCCGCCGTATCGAACCCAACGCCGTCATCACTGACCAGCAGCACCATTTCATCCAGGTCGCGGCGCAGGTTGATCTCGACGCGTTGGGCTTTGGCATGGCGCGTGATGTTGGTCAGGGCCTCTTGCACAATCCGAAAACATGCGGTTTCGATCTCGGGGGCCAGCCGATCGAGCGAGCGCTCGTGGTGAAAACGCACCTCAAAACCACCGCGACCGGCGCTTTGCTCAGCGATCCACTTGAGCGCGGGGGCCAAACCCAGGTCGTCGAGCATGGAGGGGCGCAGCGCCGTGGCCAACGAACGCACTTGTTTCAAGGCGTCTTCGACGATGCGGATGTTTTCGCTGTAAAGATCGGGCGGGGCCTTGTCCTTGAAGCGCTCCCCCAGTTGCAAATTGATTTTGATGGCCGTGAGCGACTGCCCGAGTTCGTCATGCAATTCAATGGCCACGCGCCGGCGCTCTTGCTCCTGGGCCTCCAGCACGCGCCTGGAGAGCGCCTGCAACTGGCGCGTGGTGGTGAGCAACTTGGCCTCGGCCTGGTGTTTGTACAGCGCCATGGACAGCACGGTGCTGAGTTCACGTTCAGAAAAAGGCTTGAGCACGTAACCAAAGGGTTCGGTGAGCTTGGCACGCGCCAGAATGTCGTCGGCCGCGAAGGCCGTTAAAAAAACCACCGGCAAGGCAAATTCGGTCCGGATGATTTGGGCCGCGGCGATGCCGTCCATGACGCCAGCGAGCTGAATGTCCATCAGCACCAGGTGCGGGCGCAATGCCGCGACCAGCGTCAGCGCTTCTTCACCCTCACGGGTGACGCCCACCACCTCGTAACCCAGGTCCGTGAGCTGCTGCTCAATGTCGCGGGCCACCAGCAACTCGTCTTCAACGATCAAAATTTTGGCAGGTTGGGGAGCAGAAGGGGTGTTCATCAATACAGAAAAAATCAGTTTTTTGCGCTGAGGCGTCTAGGTTTGTTACTTGGCTTTGGACCGGCCTTTGGTCTTGGGTGCGGCGACGGGTATTTTGACTTGTTTCGCCGCCTTTTTTTCTGCTTTTTGTGGGCTGGCATCCGACTTGGCCGGCTTGCCCTGCAAGGCCGCCTCCAGCCGCTGGCACAGCGTACGCAAAATTTTGACGCGGGCGTAATTTTTGTCGTTGGCTTCGACCAGCGTCCAGGGTGCGTCACCGGTGCTGGTGCGCTCGACCATATCGCAAATGGCTTGCTGGTAGTCGTGCCACTTTTCGCGGTTGCGCCAGTCTTCCTGGGTGATCTTGAAGCGTTTGAACTCGATCTTTTCGCGTTCCTTGAAGCGCTTGAGTTGCTCAGCCTGGCTGATCTGCAGCCAGAACTTGATCACGATCACCCCGGCGTCCATCATCTCGTGTTCAAAGTCGTTGATTTCGCTGTAGGCCCGCAGCCAGTCGGCCTCCGAGCAAAAGCCCTCGACCCGCTCCACCAGCACGCGGCCATACCAGGTGCGGTCAAAAATGGCCACATGGCCCTGGCGTGGCAGATGCCGCCAAAAACGCCACAAATGCGGTTGCGCCCGCTCTTCTTCAGTAGGTGCGGCCACGGGTGTCACCTGGTACTGGCGCGCATCGAGCGCCGCGGCAATGCGCCGAATGGCACCGCCCTTGCCGGCCGCGTCCGCGCCTTCAAAGGCACACACCAGCGAGCGGCCCTTGAAACGCTCGTCACGCACCAGTTCTGACAGGCGGCCCTGCCATTGGGCCAACTCGTCTTTGTAGGTCTTTTCCGGCATGGCCAGCGACAAGTCCAGCTCGGACAACACGTTGCGGCCATCCATGTCGACCCGCACCATGGGTGCCACTGGCGAGCGCACGGTCTCGGGCTCGGCCAGCTTGCTTTGCAGGGCGGCCAGCAGCACTTGGCCCACGGTCATGGAGCGGTAACGGTCGTCGGTCCCCTCCACCACCACCCAAGGCGCCGCAGCGGTGTTGGTGATGCGCAGCAAATGGCCAGCCACGTCTTGCAGCTCGTCGTAGGTTTTGAGACGGTCCCAGTTCCACTGGGTAACACGCCAGGCGGTGCGCGGGTCGCTGGAGAGCGCTTTGAGGCGCTGCTTTTGGCCTTCCTTGGTCAGGTGAAACCAGAACTTCAGGACCAGGGCGCCTTCACTGACCAACATTTCTTCAAAGCGGTTGATCTGCTCAGAGCGGGCGTCGAGCTCCTTGAGAGAAATCTCGCCCTGAATACGCTCGCGAATCGGGTCAGAGTACCAGGAGCCGGCAAATATGCCGACCCGGCCTTTGGGTGGCAAAGAACGCCAGTAGCGCCACATGGGTGGTCGTTCGCGCTCCTCGTCACTCGGCTGGGAAAACGCCAGCGTCGAGATAAAGCGGGGGTCCATCCATTCGTACAAGGTATTGATGGTTTCGCCTTTACCCGCGCCGTCCTGGCCACTGATGAGCACCACCACCGGTGTCTTGCGCTTTTCAAACAGGTTGACCTGTGCTTCCAATAACGCAGCACGCAGCGCAGGAACAGCCTCCTTGTATGTGGTTTTGTTGAGCTTGTGACCAATTTCGGCAGATTCAAACATAGCAGCTTTCAAAAATAAATGGTCATGCCAACGTCGTCGCGCGGGCGCACACCTATGCGGTTGGAATCTTCGCGCAAATCAACCAACGTGGTGATTATCAGATTTTCACCACATCTGGTTTCACAAATTGGGGTGGCGCAGGGCTGATCAATGCTGATCAAGTGCGCGTGCCGTACTGGCGGGGTGTCTGCGGCAATCAAGGACCCGCCAGACCTGTACTTCGTCCCCGATTACCTTGTAATAGATGGCGTAAGGAAACCGCTTTGACAGCGTGCGGTGATAGCCATGGAACTGTTGATGAATGCCAGCAAACAACAGCAATGAGTCTACGTCAGAGAACAGCGAATCAAGAAAGTAGTCCCCCAAACCGGGTTGCTGGCGTTCATAAAAGCGCCGACCAACGTCAAGATCATTCAGTGCCAGCGTCAATATCCGCAGTTTCATACCCTGCCATCACGCAGTCTGGCTTTGGCCTCTGCCCAATCGATGAAATCGGCTTGGCCATCCCGGTGTGCGCGTTCGGCTTCATGCAAGGCTGTCAGATGCCAATCTGGCGAGTCAAGGTCGTTGGCATCGGCAGAGAGGTCTACCCACAAGGTTTCCATCAATTGCAGCTTTTCAGCGCGGCTCATTTCGTTAAGGGTTAGCATATTCAAAATTCCGGGGGTGGTGTTCGGTCAAGCATATGACGAAACAATATGAGTGACAAGTATTCAGGATGAATATCCTGCACGGTCGCTTCGCCTCAAACATGCAACAGGGTTCTTTCGTCATCGGCATGCCGCAGGCGCTGTGCCAACGTGCGTGAGATGGCGGTCATCAGAATCAGCGCCAGCTTTTTGTGCTCTTCAGCCAGCAGGTTGAATTGCTCAAGGGACATCACGAACAAATCAATGTCGGTCGCGGCAATGGCGTTGTCGCTGCGGGCGCGCTCTTCCAGAAAGGCCAGGCCGCCAAAGAAGTCACCGCGCCCAAAGCTGGCGATGTGATGCACCTGGCGGCTGCCACTGATGGGGGCCATGATGCGCACGGCACCCCGGCGGATCAGGTACAGCTCACGGGTTTGGTCACCCAGGTTGTACACGGCGTCGCCGGCCTTGACCGTGCGCTGTGCCATGCGCGCCTCCAGGTCAGCCATGGTGTCGTCCTTGCGACCCTGAAACAAGTCCATTTCAGACAGTCGCAGCGGCACCTCGTCGGCGGCTGACAGCACCACGTCGCCCACCAGCTGGTCTTCCACCCATTCAACCGCAGCTTCGATGTTTTTGAAAACACGCACCGTGTTGCCGTCATCGATCAGGCCGGTTTGTTTTAAAAACTCCACCAGGTTGCGGCCGTTGGGCAACTGCTCGCGCACATGGCTGAGCAGCAACGGTACCCCTCGGTCGCGCAGGGTGTCACGCACCTGGTTGAGCATGTGCGCCGCCGTGATGTCCACCGCCTGCACCCAGCGCATGTCCAGAATGACGAAATCGCGCAGCTTGATCTCGGGCTCGAGTTGTGCATACAGCTCATACGTGGTGCCAAAAAACAGGCTGCCCTGCAACTCAAAAATCACGGCCTTGTCGCCCTTTTGCGCAATCATGCGCATCTCGGACTCAGAGCGGCTCCAAGTGGAAGAACGCTGGTTGACAAAGGTTTTGCGCCGCACCACCGAACCACCGACTTGCTCACGTACAAACAGCAAAATCGACAGCGCCACGCCGGACACCGACGCCGCGATCAGCCCCACCATGAGGGCAAAACCAATCACCACCAGCACCACGGCCAGATCAAACACCGTGGCGCGTGACTCTAAAAAGTGCAGCGGCTCGGTGTCGATCATGCGCAGGCCCACCACAATCAAAATGCCGGCCAGCGTGGCCACCGGAATCCAGGCAATGTAGCTGCCCAGGGCCAGGCCGGCAATGAGCACCAGCACGCCTTCAATGGTGCCAGAGACCCGCGTCTGTGCGCCGCTGGACAGGTTGACCATGGTGGCACCCATGGTGCCGGCCCCCGGAATACCACCAATGCCTGAAGAAGCCATGTTGGCCAGCCCTTGAGCAAACAACTCGCGGTTGGGGTCGTGTCGGGTGCGCGTTTTTTGGTCAATGACGACACAGGTTTTGAGCGTGTCAATGGACAGCAGGGCCGCCAATGTCAAGGCACCACCGGCCAGCGCCGCCACCTGGCCGAGCTTGAGTTCGCCAATTTCCTGCCAGCGCGCGGTGATGGACTGCAGCGCGCCTTCACCCGTGACACCCAGGGCACCGAGCACCAGTTTGTTGTCGGTCAGGGTCATCATGGAGGCATCGGAATTGGCCAGCGCCAGATACGCGATCAAGCCGGCCGCAATGCCCAAAATGGTGCTGGGTACCGCCTTGGTGAAGCGCGGTGCCAGCAGTGCCACCCCCACCGTGGCCAGACCCACCAGCAGGCTACGCGGGTCCCACAATTCAGGTGCCATCAGCGCATGCCACCACTTGACATCGGGGGCGGCGCCGACAAAACGCGGAATCTGGCTGCCAATGATGATGAGCCCGACGCCACTGAGGTAACCACTGACCACGGTGTAGGGAATGTATTTGATCAAGCGACCGGCCCCCATGAAGCCGATGAACATCTGGATGGCCCCCGTCAACAGGCCAAAGACCGTGAGCAGCAGCACAATGCCCGAGGGCGACACCCCGTTTTGAACTTGCTCAATGGCAAAAGCCGACAGCACCGCTGCGGCCGGTGCGCAGGGTGCACTGATCAACCGGTCGGTACCGCCAAAGGTGGGCGCAATCATGCCCAGGGCGGCCGCACCCAGCATGCCAGCCAATGCGCCAAACACCGCGTAGTCCGGGCTGATGGCCGAGTACACCGTGACCCCAAACGCCACCGATGCCGGCAAGGCCACCAGCATGGAAGCCAGGCCGCCCCAGAAGTCTCCGGGGGCTTTGAAACGTGCGGTCAGGTCTTGCAGTGCCATGAAGAGCAGTCTTTAAGTGATCGGTTCAGCCGGAGGATGAGGCAAGCTGGCTCGAAACGTGGTTCCCTGCCCCGGGCTGCTGCTGACCTGAATCTGCCCATGGTGGCGTTGCATGATTTCCCAGGTCAGGGACAGTCCCAGACCGGTGCCCTTGCCGACCGCCTGGGTGGTGAAAAAAGGCTCAAAGATGCGCTTTTGCACCTCCTGCGTCATGCCACAGCCGTTGTCGCTGATCTCGGCCCAGACCGCACCGGGCGTGACACCACTGCGCACCGTGATGCGCCCCCGGGTTTGGATTGCCTGAGCCGCGTTAACAAGCAGATTGACAAAAACCTGCTGGATCTGCGAGGCCCGGCACAGCACCGGTGGCAAAGCGTTGAGTTCTTTCACGACTTCAGCCTTCTGCCGGATGTCATTGGCGGCCACATTCAGGGCACTCTCGAGTACCTGATTCAGGTCCACCGGCAACAGCTGGCCTTCGTCGGCCTGGGAAAAATCACGCAGGTCAGAGACGATGCGTTTGACCCGGCCGAGCCCGTCTTTAGACTCCTGCAGCAGGTCGGTCACGTCCTGGCGCAGGTAATCAAAGTCCATCTGCTTGAGCGCCGCATCAATGGCCTGGCGTTGTGCGGCGGGCAGATCGACCGTGGCTTGCCGGTACACATCGGTCAAGTCAAACAGTTGCTCGACATAGCCGCCCAAAGAACCGATGTTGGAGCTGACAAAACCAATCGGGTTGTTGATTTCATGGGCGACCCCTGCGGCCAGTTGCCCCACCGCCGCCATTTTTTCGGATTGCAAGAGTTGAGTGCGGGTGCGCTCCAGGTGTTGCATGGAGGCCACCAGTGCTGCACGCTCTGTCTGCAGATCGGCGTTGGCTTGCGACAGCTCCTGGGTGCGCTGCTGAACGCGCGACTCCAACGTGCGATTGGCAGACTCGAGCTCGGACTGGGCTGTGAGCAGTTGCTGGTTGACCTGCAACAGGGTGCGGTTGCGCTGGCTGAGCAGGCTGAACAGATCGATCAGGGCGGCGTTGTAGACCGCATTGGGCGCGCCGCCCACCGAGGCCAGGGCTTCATAGGCGTGGCTGGGGGTGTCGCCGGCGGCAATGGCCTGCACCTGGGTGGCCATGCGTTTGTCTTCGGAGAGGATATGAAAGCTCAGCCAGCTGGTTAAAAACTGCAACAGGTCCTTGCCGCTCAAGCTGCCCGCCTCTTCATACTGCTGGCGCATTTGCAGAACTTCATCGACAAAAGTCTGGTGGGTGCGGTGGTGCTGCGCCAGGTAATCGGGCAGCACCTGGCTGCGCGCCATCAGGTCTTCTTCGTGTTTGAAGTGCACGGCAGCGTAGTGGATGAGCTTGTCAAGCAAGGGCGCGACCACCTGCTTGGCCGCGTCGTCACCCAAAGCCAGGCTGGGTGCCACGTTGTTGATCATGTCGACCAGGGCATGGTGCTGAGCGTCTACGGTGCTGATGCCGGTGACAAAGTGCTCGCTCCAGGCCATCAGCTTCATGGTGTGCGCCCGCCATTGACCGGCAAGGTGATCCTGAAAATGCTGCCCTGCCCGGGCTCGGAGCTCACCACCAGGGTACCGTGATGCTGTTTGACAATGCCCATGGCAATCGACAAGCCCAGCCCGGTGCCTTTACCCAAGGGCTTGGTGGTGTAAAACGGGTCAAAAATGCGCGCCTGCGTTCGCGGGTCGATACCGCAACCGGTGTCCTGTACCTCGATCCAGACCTGGGCACCCTCGGCACCGGTGCGCACGGTGATGCGCCCACGCTCGGCAATAGCTTGGGCGGCATTGACCAGCAGGTTCATCACCACCTGGTTGATCTGCGAGGCCACACAGTAGACCTGGGGCAGTTCGGCATACTCGCGAACCACTTCAGCCTTGTACTTGAGCTCATTCCAGACCACGTTGATGGTGCTTTCCAAGCCGTCATGCAGGTCGACCCACTGGAAATCGGTTTCACCCACGCGCGAAAAATTCTTCAGGTCCATGACAATTTTGCCGACGCGCTCCACCCCTTCGCGCGACTCTTCAATCAAGACGGGCAGGTCGGTCAGCAAAAATTCGAAGTCGGCCTCGGTCTTGCGCTGGCGCACCACGGCCACGGCATCGGCCAGGGCCGAACCGGATGTGGCCGGGTCACCCAACTGAAGTTGCTGCTCCATCTGGGCATAAGCACGCGCCACCGACAGCAGCTTGTCGACATAGTCCGCCAGCGAACCCAGATTGGATTTGACAAAGCCAATCGGGTTGTTGATTTCGTGCGCCACACCAGCGGCCAACTGGCCGATGGAGGCCATTTTTTCTGACTGCAGCAGTTGCAGTTGGGTAGCGGCCAGGTCGCGGTTCAAGGCCACCAGCTCTTCCACCCGTTGCTGCAAGGCCTTCTCGGCGCGGTTGCGGCTAACGATGCGCCACATCGCGTTGCCCATCAGCAGCAGGGTTTCCACGTCATGCTGGTCATAGTCGTCCGCCTTGTTGCCCACGCCCATCAACATGCAGGCGCGACCACCTTCCATGATGGGTACGGAAATCAGGCGGTACATAGGCGTATGCCCCTCTGGCAGCCCGTGCTTGGCAGGGTAGCTGGCATAGTCATTGAAGATCACCGGTTGGCGCTGGCGCAGGCAGTCGGCCCAGATACCGGCCTGACTCACCGGGTAATGGGAGTCGTAGGCGACGGTGCAAGTTTGCAGTGCACCGTCGCTCCAGGTGACCAACTCCAGGGTCTCCTGATCTTCGTTCACAAAGTGCAAAAAACTGATGAGGCTCTGGGTCAGGGACTGGGTCAACTCCAGCCCAGCGGTCAGAAACTCTCGCTCGGGCATGGCGCCGTCCATCTCATTGAGCTGCAGCATAGCCTGGGTGCGTTCGTTGGCGCGGTACCGGTCGGTCACATCCAGACTGATGCCGCCCAAAAACCGCTGGCCGTCATCGTCTTCCAGCACAAACATGCTGGCCTCGCTGTGGCGGCCCTGGAAGGTTTCGGGGTAGGTTCGGCCCACCCCCTGCGCCAACACCTCGCGGTCCATGTCGGTGACACTTTTGGCGAAGTCTGGCGGGAAAATATCTTCCGCTGTTTTGCCAATCAAAGACTGGGGTTCGACCCCGAGCATGGCACCGAGCTTTTGGTTCACCAGCATCAAGCGCAGCTCGCTGTCCTTGACAAAGGCCACGCCGGGCAATTGGTCAATGAAGCGCTGCGTCAGCGCTTGGGCGCTGCGCATTTGGGTCTGCAGGCGCTTGCGGTCGCTGATGTCGTGAATGGCCGACATCAGGTAGGTGCGACCATCAAAATTGATCGGGCTGCTGAACACCTCAACGTCGCGCACCTCGCCACTGGACAGCCGGTGCCGGAACTCAAAGTACGAACGCTTGCTGGACACAGCCAGGGCCATCTCGTGGCGAATGTCTTCGGCTGACAGGGTATTGACGTCTGCGACATTCATGGCCGTGAACGTCGACTTGTCCCAACCGTAAAAATTCAGCGCCAGGATATTGGCGTCCACAATGTTGCCAGACACCGGATCCAGAATCACCAGGGGCATACAACTGCTGGCAAACAAGGCGCTGTAACGCACCTCGCTCTCCTGCAAGTCAAATTCAGCTTGGCGGCGCAAAGCATCGTTTTCAAAAACGTCCAGCGCGTAGCTGATGTTGGAAGCCAGTTGCTCCAGCAACTCTTTGATCAGGTTATCAAACGCATGGGTCTGGCTGGCGTAAATGGACAACACGCCCACCGGCACACCGGCCACGCGCAACGGCAAGGCCACAGCCGCATGCCAGCCCTGAGCACGTGCCAGGTCATGCAGCGCCAGCAAGGCCGGGTCTTTGAGCACGTCTTGCGACCACACCGCCTGGTTGCTGGCCATGGCTTGCCCGACCAGGTCGTGCGACAAGGCGGGCTCTGCGCGCATGCTGAGCTTGATGGTTTGCAGGTAGCTTAAACCGTCACCGAAATGCGTTTGCGGCCACACATGGGTATCGTCCGCGTCAACCATGCCGATCCAGGCGGCCTTCATGCCCCCCAATTGCACGACATAGCGGCAAATTTCGTCAAACAGAGTGGCCTTGTGGTCACCCCGGATGATGGCCTGGCCACACTTGAGCAAGGCTGCATACAGTTTCAGCAAACGCTCATGTTGCGCCGTCGCATGGGCGTGAGTCAACATGGCGGCACACTTTCAACCTCAACCATCAGCTTGAGGTTCAGGGATTTTTCAAAGTCCATGATTTTTCGGATCACGGCATCATCAAGCACATGGCCAGCGGTCAGCATCAGCAAACCACTGGGGGTGATCAAATCACGCGCCAGCACCATGCCCGCGCCCAAGTCTCTGGCACGCACAGAGGTCTCGGTGCGTTGCTCGGCGGGGCTATTGGCCACGGCGTCTGATTCGCCCATCAGGGCCACCAGGGCTGCGACCACGCTGGGGTCGTAACGCTTGCCGCTACCCTGGACGATGGCCGCTTGCGCTTGGGCCGGGTCGAGTTTGCGCTGCGCCATGGTGCCAATCTGCAGGCTGTCGTAGTCGCTGGCCACCAGCAAGATCCGCGCACCCAGGGGAATGTGCGGACCGGTCAATTGGTCAGGGTAGCCGGCACCGTCAAAGCGTTCCAACTGGGCTGCAATGATGTCGGCCGCACCCTTGAGCTCGGGCAAGGGCAACAGCAGTTGGGCCGCATCCACCGGATGTCTGCGGTAGGCCTGCAACTGCCGGGTGTTGAGCATGACCACAGGGGTGGTCAGCATGTCGTCATCAAAGCCGACTTTGCCAATGTTGTGCAACAGACCCGCCACAAACACTTCTTGGGCTGGCTTGTTGCCCAGGCCCAGGCGCTGTGCCAAGCGTCGCGCCAGATCCGCCACCCGGCGCGAGTGACCCGCCAGACGGCTGTTGCGCAGCTCGATCAGGCTGGTAAAGATCTTGATCGAGGTGATGAAATTGTTTTTGAGCTGCTCGTTGGCGCCCTGCAAGGCGCTGTTGGTGTGTTTGAGCTCTGCAGTGCGTTCAGCCACCTTGATTTCCAGGCTGGCGTTGAGCGTCTTGAGCTCGTCGTTTTGCAAACGCACCAAGGCCTGCAGGCGCAGTTGCTCTTGCTCCATGGCACGCTGTTGCAGGGCGCCACGCACAATCAAAATGATGTCGTTGTCGTCCCAGGGTTTGGCAATGTAGCGGTAGATTTCGCCCCGGTTGATGGCCCCCATGATGGACGTGATATCGGCGTAACCCGTCAGCAGCAGGCGCATGGTGTCGGGCCAACGCTGGCGCACCTGCTCCAAAAACACCACACCGTCCATTTCAGGCATGCGCATGTCCGAGATCACCAGATCCACCGACTCACTGGCCAGCAGGTCGAGGCCCGCCTGCCCGCTTTCGGCCACCCGAACCTGAAAGCCTTTGGCGCGAAACAGCCGGCGCAAGGCCGACAGGATACTGGGCTCGTCGTCGACACACAAAATAGTCGGCACCGGGGTGGGCGTCGGCGTGTCTGCAACTGCTGGGGTGAGCGTGTCAGTCATATTTTTGAAAACAACCTGGCTTCTTCGATCAGGGCGCTGAGGTCACCCAAAGAATCAATGATGTCGCCCAGTTTACCGCCGAGTCTGGCCGAAACCGTGGGCTCCAGGCTGTGCACCATGGCGCTGCTGCCAAAGTCAAAGCCCATGTGCTTGCTGATCTGGTTGGCGGCCGAGACACAGGCCATCATGTCGGTGTCACACTTTGCCGGGTCATGCAGATGCGCAATGGTTTGGACCAACTCTTCAGCAAAACGCCACTTGTGAGCCAGCATGGCACCGATGGTGGCGTGGTCAACACCCACCACCTCTTGCAGGGCCACATGCAAGCTCACATCCTTCCACAGGCTCAGCTCCAGCGACCGGCGAAACTCTGTAGGCATGAATTGCGCCACCACCACCTTGCCAAAGTCATGCAGCAGCCCGGCAATAAAGCAGTCTTGCGGGTCAGCAACGGGCAATCGGTGCGCCAGCTGGCGCGCCATGCTGGCACAGGTCAAGGAATGCATCAGGTAACGCTGGCCGTCAAAGCCCGACATCGGGCTGTCCGGCAACATGCCCACGGCGGCAATGCTGAGCGCCAGGTTCTTGATGGTGTTGAAACCCAAAAAAACCACCGCCTGGTCGATCGAGGTGATTTGCTTGGCCAGGCCGTAATAGGCTGAATTGACCACGCGCAAGACCTTGACGGTGACCACCGGGTCTTTTTCAATGACCTGGACCAGGTCCTTGGGCGCGCAAGCCACGTCGCGCGTGAGAGCCAGAATTTTTTGGACGCTCTTGGGAAATGCCGGCATGCTGTCCACCGCAGCCGCCAGACGCACAGATAGATCAGGACTCAGGGCCAGCATCGGACATCAAACACCGATTCGCGGTGCTACCACAAACTGAAAACAACCACAGTCCAATTGAACACCTCTTTAGATTGACTCATTTTAGGGTTGACTATGACAATAGATCCGTAAAATAAACCAAAACGTCACCGCCGGTAGCAAGAGTACTGTGACAGCTGAGGTAACCAAGGACGACTTGTGCAGAAAAGCCAAAGTCATCATCTGGCAAGGCCATGTGACCCGCCAGGCCGCGCTGGACCAGGCCACAGACTTTTCCAGCAGCATGCACGACGCCACCATGGCCGGGCTGACGGGCATGATGGTGACCGGCACCGTGGCGCAGCGCGACGTGTTTCTGGACCAAGTCAAACAACTGGGTTCGATTCGCGATGTGCGGGTGCTGCGCGGTGAGGCTGTGAGCAAACTGTTTGGCCCAGGTACCGCCAAAGACGACAGCAAGCCCGATGCCCTGGAACAACAAGTTCTGAACACAGGCAAAGAAGTCGTGCAGGTGGAGTCTGACGGCGATCGGGAGTACCTGCGCGCCGTGCGCCCGACGCTGGCTTTAAAAAACTCTCTGGGCAAAGACTGCACCACTTGTCACATGGTGGCTGAAGGAACGGTGCTGGGCGTGGTCAGCATGAAGGTGTCTCTGGACAAGGTGAACGCCAGTTTGGCAGACCAGCGGCTCAAATCCATTTTGGCAGCGATCATCACCTGCATTCCGGTGCTGATGCTGATTTATCCGTTCATCCGCCGGGTGGTGACTCAGCCGCTGGAGTATTGTGTGAACGTGGCGCGCGGCATTGCCCAGGGTGACCTGACACAAAAAATTGAGGTCCGCTCCAACAACGAAATCGGGCATTTGCAGCAGGCGCTGAAAGACATGAACGGCAGCCTGGAAAAAATAGTCACCCAGGTTCGCAGCGGCACCGACACCATTTACAGCGCCTCCAGTGACATTGCCAGTGGCAACCTGGACTTGTCCAACCGCACCGAAACCCAGGCCAGCTCGCTGGAAAAAACCGCCACCTCCATGGGCGAACTCACCACGGCCATCAACCTGAATGCCGACCACGCGCGCCGCGCCAACGAAATGGCGCAGTCAGCCTCTGATGTGGCCATGCGCGGTGGCACCGTGGTAGCAGGCGTGATAGACACCATGGCGTCGATCAACAGCTCATCCAAACACATTGTGGACATCATTGCCGTGATCGATGGCATTGCGTTTCAGACCAATATTCTGGCGCTCAACGCGGCGGTGGAAGCCGCCCGTGCCGGCGAGCAGGGTCGTGGTTTTGCTGTGGTGGCTGCAGAGGTACGCAGCCTGGCCAAACGCTCGGCCGATGCGGCACAAGAAATCAAGCACCTGATTGGTGACTCGGTCAACAAGGTGGAGGCCGGCAGCGCGCTGGTGCAACAAGCCGGCACCACCATGAACGACATTGTGGACAGCATCCGGCATGTCACTGACATCATGGGTGAAATTGCCCAGGCCAGCGCCAGCCAATCGGGTGGCATTGAACGCATGAATGGCGCCATCGACGAGATGAACCAGGTGACCCAGCAAAATGCAGCACTGGTGGAACAAGCCGCCGCAGCAGCACAGTCCTTACAGGATCAGGCCGAGCACCTGGAGCGGGTGGTGGGGACTTTCAAAATCTCGTAGTTAGCGCTGAAGTACAGCGCTTGACCGCGGCATTGAGCCGCGGTTTGTTTTTGCGCCTTCAGCGTAGCCGCTCCGAATGCCATTTCAGCACGCGGGGCAGCAGCAAAATCAGCAGCACCAGACCCAGAATGGCCAGCGACATGGGGCGTTGCAAAAAGATCATGGCACTGCCCTCACCGATCGATATGGCATTGCGCATTTGCGCCTCGGCCAAGGGGCCCAAAATCATGCCCACCAACACGGGTGCCGTCGGGAAGTTAAAACGGCGCATCACCAGGCCCAACAAGCCAATGACGTAAAGCAAAAACAAGTCAAACGCACTTTGCCGCATGCCATAAGCGCCCACCGTGGCAAAAATCAAAATGCCCGCATACAGCTGGGGCCTGGGTACCTTGAGCAGTTTGACCCACAGGCCCACCAGCGGCAGGTTCAGCACCAGCAGCATGACATTGCCGATGTACAGCGATGCAATCAGCGCCCACACCAGCGAAGCAGAGGTGGTGAAGAGTTGCGGCCCGGGCTGAATACCGTAGTTTTGAAACGCGCCAAGCAAAATCGCGGTGGTGTTGGAGGTGGGGATGCCCAGGGTCAGCAGCGGAATCATGGCGGCCGTCACGGTCGCGTTGTTGGCGGCCTCGGGTCCGGCCACCCCTTCAATCGCGCCCTTGGTGCCAAATTCGGCCAGGTTGGTGCCCTTGGCCAGCTTTTTTTCGGCGGCGTAACTTAAAAACGTCGGTATTTCCGTGCCCCCCGCCGGAATACAGCCAAACGGCGCGCCAATGGCGGTGCCACGCAACCAGGCGGGGAAAGAGCGCTTCCAGTCACTCAGGGTCATGGTGACCCGGCTCATGCGGTTTTCGGTCTCAACCACTTTGCCTTCAAACAGCACGGCGTGCATGGCTTCGGCCACGGCAAACAGGCCGACGGCCACCAAAACAATTTCAACACCGTCGAGCAGCTCAGGTACCCCGGCGGTGTAACGCACCTGGCCGGTGATCTGGTCCATGCCGACCAGACCGGCGGCCAGCCCGATGAACAGCGCCGTCAAGCCACGCACGGTGCTCTGCCCCAGCACCGCACTCACGGTGGTGAAGGCCAGGACCATCAGCATGAAGTATTCAGGCGGCCCGAGTTTGACGGCAAACTCGGCCACCACAGGCGCAAACAGGGTCACCAGAACGGTGGCGATGGAGCCCGCCACGAACGAGCCAATGGCCGAGGTGGCCAAGGCCGCACCCGCACGGCCACTTTTGGCCATCTTGTTGCCTTCCATGGCGGTCACCATGGTGGCGGTCTCACCGGGGGTGTTGAGCAAAATCGAGGTGGTTGAGCCACCGTACATGGCACCGTAATAGATGCCCGCAAAAAAAATCATGGAGGCCGTGGCCTCCACCTGCGTGGTAATGGGCAACAGCATGGCCACGGCTGTGGCAGGTCCAATGCCGGGCAACACCCCCACAGCCGTCCCCAGTGCACAACCCACAAAGGCCCACAGCAAATTCACCGGCGTGCCGGCAGTGGCAAAGCCTTGCAACAACAAGTCCCAGATCTCCATCACAACCACCCGCTTTGTGTCA